>JAFDDA010000011.1 GCA_019311105.1 Deltaproteobacteria bacterium | reverse complement strand
TGACCGCGTGCCCCTCACCATCGACCACGTCCTCGAAGTGGCCGCCCCGGCCGACATCGTCTGGGGTGTCGTCACTGATCTCGACCGCTACGGCGAGTGGAACCCCTTCGTCGTTGCCTGCCGATCGACCCTTCGCGTTGGCGACCCGATCGAGATGCGCGTCCACGTCCTGCGCGCCTTCGCCCAGAAGCAGACCGAGACGATCGTCGAGCACGACCCCGGGCGCTCGTTCAGCTATGGGCTCGCCAATGCGCCCCTCGGCGCAGTGCGGTCTCGTCGAAGCCACCTCGTCGTGCCCCTGGGAGAGGACCGTTCCCGCTATGAGTCGCGCTTCGAACTCGGGGGTTGGTGCTCCCCGGTCGTGGCGGGCCTGACGGGTGGCGCGCTGCGCCGCGGTTTTGGCGAGATGGCGGCGGCCCTCGTCACCCGGGCCGAAACGCTCGCCCGCCGCTAGCACGGCGGATCGAATCGATCGGGCCCTTCCGACGTCCTAGTGCCACCGACACTCGGGGTCGGGTCGCTGACGTGTGCGCAGCGGTCCGGCAAGCCTGTGGCAGTGGCTTCGGTCGAGGCTCGGTGCGAGTCGCAGACGGAGGGCCGTGATACCATTCGCGGTCCTTTCAGGGAGGCTTTCGGTGATGGTGAACTCTTGGTGGCGCCGCTCGGCTCGCGCGCTGGCGATCGCACTCTTGCTCTCGTTCGCAGCGCCCGCCCTCGCGGCGGACGATGCAGCCGACGAGGTGGGCTATCAGTTCAGCACCGACTGGACGGGCCCGCACACGGCCGTCTGGCTGCGCCATCTCGCACGGTTCATGAAGAAGCCCGACATCCACGGCCTCGAGATCGGCTGCTTCGAAGGGCGTTCGTCGATCTGGTTCATGGAGCGCATCGCCACCCACGAAAGCTCGACGATGAGCTGCATCGACGTCTTCACCGACGCGATCGAGGCACGCTTCGACAACAACATCGAAGTGGCCGGCTTCAGCGACCGGATGAAGAAGCACAAGGGCTACTCCCAGGACGTGCTGCGCAAGCTCGACTACGCGAGCTTCGACTTCATCTACATCGATGGCTGCCATCTGGCGAGCTGCGTGCTGACCGACGCCGTCCTCGCCTGGGACCTGCTCAAGCCAGGCGGGATGATCATCTTCGACGACTACGTGTGGGCCCTCGAGAAGGCCAAGACCCAGCGGCCGAAGGTGGCGATCGACGCCTTCATGACCGTCTACGCGAACCACATCCGGGTCCGCGAGCGGGGCTACCAGGTCATCATCGAGAAGCTCGCGCCGCGCTCCGACAGGGAGCTGGTCGGCAAACCCGTGGTCCACTCCGAAGAATGGGAGAAGGACTACGAGAAGAAGAAGAAGGACTAGCCGGGCCTAGTCGCTCGGCAGCCGGATCCGCTCCACCATCTGCTGCACCTCGAGGGGCGGCGGCGGTGTGAACCGGCTCACGGTCAGGGTGACGGCAAAGTTGAGCAGCATCCCGACCGTGCCGATGCCCTCGGGGCTGATCCCGAACCACCAATCCTCCGGCCCGCCCCATCCCAGGATCTTGAACGCGATGATGTAGGCGGCCGTGAAGCCGATGCCGAGCGTCATACCAGCGATGGCGCCCTCGCTCGTGACGCGTTTGCTGAAGACGCCAAGCACGAGAGCGGGGAAGAAGCTCGCCGCCGCGAGGCCGAAAGCGAACGCCACGGTGGCTGCCACATAGTCGGGCGGGTGGATCCCGAAGTAGCCGGCCACCAACACCGCACCGCCCGCAGCGACCCGCGCGACCAACAGCTCGCGTTTCTCGCTCATGTCCTGTCGGAACACGGACTTCACCAGGTCGTGGGAGATCGAGGACGAGATCACGAGCAGCAGGCCCGCCGCGGTGGAGAGCGCAGCGGCCAGCCCGCCTGCTGCCACCAGCGCCACCACCCACGCGGGAAGGCGCGCGATCTCGGGGTTCGCGAGCACCATGATGTCGCGATCGATCTCGAGCTCGCGGGTGGCGGGGTCTTCGCCGTACTGGATGCGCCCGTCGCCGTTGCGGTCGTTGAAGGCGATCAGGCCCGTCGCTTCCCAATTCGTGAACCATTCGGGCGCTTCGGCGTAGGGCCGCTCGTGGAGCGTCTGGATCAGGTTCACCCGCGCGAACGCTGCCACGGCGGGTGCCGTCGTGTAGAGGATGGCGATGAAGGTGAGGGCCCAGAAGGCGCTCCATCGCGCCAGCCGAGCGGTGCGCACCGTGTAGAAGCGGATGATCACGTGGGGGAGGCCGGCGGTCCCGACCATCAGGGCGAGGGTCACGGCGAGCATGTCGATCATCGAACGTTTGCCGGCGACGAACGCGCCCGTGTATTCGGGCAGGCCGAGATCGCGATGGATCTGGTCGATGGCCTCGAGCAGGAAGGCGCCGGCCTGGGGCCCCTCGACGACGGTCGCGCCGAAGCCGAGCTGGGGGATGGGGTGGCCCGTCATCTTGCTGGAGATGGCCACGGCCGGGATCAGGTAGGCCACGATCAACACGCAGTACTGAGCGACCTGGGTGTAGGTGATGCCGCGCATGCCGCCGAGGGTCGCGTAGACGAAGACCATGCCGACGCCGATGGCGACGCCCGTTTCGATGTCGACTTCGAGAAAGCGCGAGAAGACGACGCCGACGCCGCGCATCTGCCCGGCCACGTAGGTGAACGAGATGAAGATCGCGCACACCACGGCGACGATGCGCGCGGTCTGGGAGTAGTACCGGTCACCCACGAACTCGGGCACCGTGAACTTTCCGAACTTGCGCAGGTAGGGCGCCAGAAGCAGTGCGAGGAGCACGTAGCCGCCGGTCCAACCGAGCAGGTAGATCGCGCCATCGAACCCCATGAAGGAGATGAGGCCGGCCATCGAGATGAAGGAGGCGGCGCTCATCCAGTCGGCGCCGGTGGCCATGCCGTTGGCGAGGGCGGGGACGCCCTGGCCGGCGACGTAGAAGTCCGACGTCGTGTGGACCCGGCTCCAGAAGGCGATGCCGATGTAGAGAGCGAACGTCGCGCCGACGATCGCGTAGGTCCAGCCCTGAATGTCCATCTAGGCTTCGCCCGCGTCCTTCGCCATCCGTCGCTCCAGACGGTCCATCCAGAGCGCGTAGACGAAGATCAAGACGACGAAGATGACGATCGAGCCCTGCTGCGCGAACCAGAACCCGAGCGGGAACCCGGCGACGTGGAACTCGTTGAGCCAGGGGACGGCGACGATGCCGAGGCCGAAGCCGGCGAGGGCCCAGACCGTGAGCAGCAGCATCAGGATGCGCAGATTGGCGCGCCAGTAGGCCTTGGCGTTGGAATCTCGGGGCACGCCGTCCTCCCTTGGAAGAGCGGCGCTGAGCCTAACAAACCCGCGTCGGCGTCGGCCGCGTCGGAGTCGGATCAGGCGTTTCGGTGAGCGCGCCGCGCCAGCATCGCGAGGGCAGGGGCCATGAGCCAGGCCAAGCCCGGCTCGGGCACCTGGGGCCCAGCCGCGCTGCTCCACCGCACGTTGTCGACGGCCCCGGATCCGTTCAGGTCGACGACGACGCGATCGAACCCGGCGACGCCGAGCGCTGCGGCGGTGATGTTGGCGAGGTGGTTGGCGCTGTTGTTGCCGGCGAAGTCCACGGAGGCGTCGCAGAGGAGGCCCACCGCGCACTCGAAGTCGGCAAAGGAGACGGTGGCGATGGCCGGGCCTGCGCCGGAGAAGAACAGCACGCGTGCGCCGGCCGCCTGGATCGACTCGATGTCGACGACGTCGAAGCCGAAGCTTTGGATCTCGGCGTCGAAGGCGAAGATCAGGTCGCCGCCGGGTGGCGCCTGGTCGTCGGGCGAGTTGCACACGCCGTCGCTGCAACCCGTCAGGTTCTCCTGGACGATCAGCAGATTTCCGAACACGGTGTCGACCGCGACGTTGCCGGCCGCCCAGGCGCGCCCGCCCGGGCCCTCGAGGTCGTCGTCCGCCGTCGAGGTCAGGCTCGAGTCGAACACCACGGCGAGGTCGAAGCTCTTGCTGTGATTGTCCGCAGAGATCGTCAGGCCATCCGAGGCCAGGAACTGGTCGTCGATCACCTGGCCGTGGCCGAAGCCGCCGAAGTCGATGAATCCCGCCTGGGCGGGGCTCGAGAGGGCGAGCGCGCCGAGGAGAGCCAGGAGAGTCGTCGTATTCAATCGCACCGCATGTCTCCGCCGTGGGAGCGGGGCGACGGTCACGGGTGCGGAATCGGCGCACCGCACAGCGGTCGCCCCTTCCCGTTGTGGGTGAGTGCCGGCCGGGCGGCGTGGGTGACGCCGACTGGCCGCGGTGGGCCTCTGCGCAGGTTCCCCGCAAAAAGCCGGGAACCGCAGGTCGGCAGGCGTCTATCGCAGGGAGCTGCGGCTGCCCTGCACACCCGCCACGGTACGGAATGGTCAATTGGCGAGCCCCGTCGGACGATGAAGGCTCCATGCAGCCGATCATCGGAATCTTGTTTGGCGCGACGCTCGTCACCGGCATCGCGCTCGGCACGCGCCTCCTCTGGCTTCACCGTCAGACGCGCGGCATCCCGGAGCTCGTGATCGGGCTCGCCGCCCTCTGCACCTGTGTGTCGGGCGTCGTGCGTGCCGTCCTGTTGAACCTCGGCGACGACGCATCGCCCTTGCTGACCCAGGCCGTGGCGACGCTCTTCAGCGCGCTGTTCGCTGCGGCGCCCATCGGGATGGTGCTCGGGACCTGGAAGGTCTTCCGGCCCGACGATCGTTGGGCGGCTGGTTTGGCCTGGAGCCTGGCGCTTGTGCTCGCCCTGACCGTGCCACCCCTCGGGTTCGCACCGGAGGCGCGCAGCCTCGTCCTTCTCTCGGCAGCCACAGTGATCTCCGTGTGGACGATGGTCGAGGCGCTGATGCACTACTCGAAGCTGCGTCGCCGCATGCGCCTCGGTCTGGCCGACCCCGTCACCGCTGCACAGTTCCTGACGTGGGGGCTGGGGATGGGCTGCAACTCCGTGTCGCGCGTCTTGACCCTCGGCTTCATGGCATTCACGAACCTCGAGCCCATGCAGACGGGGTGGTTCATGCTCCCGGTCGCGCTGCTCGGCTTCGTCACACTGGCCTGCTTGTACGCCGCGTTCTTCCCGCCCCTGGCCCTGCAGGATTGGCTGAGCGCGCGCGAAGCCCCGGCGGAGGCCTGACGTGGCCGAAAGCGCCGTCTTCGAATTCACGACCGATCGGCTTCACGCGCTCACGAACCTCGACGAGCTCGCGACGCGTGGGACGGTCCGGATCGCCCTTCGCGATGCCGGCCTCGATGCCAAGGGCGTCAGCCGGGATCAGATGGAAGTCGTGCTCGACCGCGTGTTGCCTGTCATGCTGGAGCGGCGCGGGATCGAGGATGCGGACGAGGTCTGCGTCACGATCCGCGGAGAGCTCCGCGTCTTCGAAGGCGCGGCGGCCGCCAGCGCGTCCCCCGAATCCTTCGTTGCCCGCACCCGCGCCAGCCGCTGACGGCTGGCGCGAGCCAACGCGCCCCTAGTACTTGCCCTTCGGCGCCGGAACCTTCGGGCTCTTCCCGCCATAGCTGCCGCTCGGGATGTTTGGTAGCTCTGGCACCACGACGCCGCGCTGGCCGGGGTTGTTGGTGGGCAGGCCCTGGCCTTGGGCGTTCAGCGGAGCTTTCTTCGACTTGCGCGCGGCCTTCTTGCCGCCCCCGCCGCTACCGGGTGGGGTCCCGACGGAGCCTGCTACGCCGTCGCCATTGAGGCTCGCCGGGTTCACGGTGCCGGTGCCCTTGCGGATCTTGCGGCGGCCCCAGCTCGTGTCGCTGACGCCAATCGATCCGGCACTGTTCTTGATCTCGAGCTTGTCCGAGATCTTCGCATCGTCGACTTCGATCGTGTTGGTGCCGAGCTCGTCCTTGATCTTCAGATCCTCGACGTCGACATCGTGCACCGTGATCGTGTCGTCGCCTCCGCGACCGTTCGTAGAGATCTTCCCCGTCACCGCCTTGCCGGTGGTCTGGGGTGTGTTCTGCCCGTTCACGGTGGTCCCGTTGTTTCCGGTGACCGTGACCGTGCCGTTGGTGTTCTGGGTGATCGTGTAGTCGTTGTTGGCGCTGTCGCCATTGACGCTCACGTCTCCGCCCGGTGTCACCCCGCCGAGCAGGACGTCCCCGGCCGCGGAGGCGAAGCCCGGTGCCATGACGAGCAGACCGGCGAATACGAACCCCAGAACTCGAACCTGACCAAACATGGCGCCCTCCTCAGCTTGCTGGGAGGATCGCCTTCTCCGGGCCGATCTGGCAAGACCGGGGGCCGTGCGCTCGGGTATGATGGCCGCGCTCCTTTCCAGCCCCAGGAGACCCATGGCCGACCGAACCGAAGTCCAGACCTTCTGCCGCGTCTGCGAGCCGGCCTGCGGGCTCGTCGCCATGGTCGAGGCGGGGGAACTCCGGGCACTCGCCCCCGACCGCGCACACCCCGTGACTCGAGGCTTCGCCTGCAACAAGGGCATTGCCGGAGTCGAGATCCACCACGACCCCGACCGGCTGGATCGTCCGCTCGTTCGCACCGCCGATGGCCTGGTCGAGCGAAACTGGGACGAGGCCACCGGTGAGATCGCCGAACGCCTGCGCGGAATCATCGACGCCCACGGCACGAACGCGGTGGCGAGCTACATCGGCAACCCGACGGCCTTCAACACCCTGGCGGGGCCTGCGGCGGGCGGCTTCCTCGCTCAGTTGGGCGTTCGCCGCACCTTCGGCTCGGGCACGCAGGATTGCGCCAACAAGTTCGCCGGTAGCGAGGCCGTGTTCGGCTCGAGCACGATGCACCCGATCCCCGACCTCGAGCACACGGATTGCCTGCTGGTGCTGGGCGCGAACCCGCGCGTGTCCCACTGGAGCTTCATCTCCGTAGCCGACCCGATGGAGGCCCTGCGTCGTGCCAAGGCGCGCGGGGCGTCGATCCACTTCGTGAACCCGCGACAGATCGAATCCGCTGCGGAGAGCACGGGCGATGTCATCCTCATCCGGCCCGACACGGATGTCTATCTGTTGGCCGCGATGCTCTGTGAGATCGACGCCACGGTCGGTTTCGACGCCGAGGCAACGGGTGAGCATGGCAAGCACGTGGCCGAGTTGCGGGACTTCGTCCGGCGCTACCCGCCCGAGCGCGCCGCCGCGGTCACCGGAATCCCCGCCGACCGCATCTGCGCGCTGGCCCGCGAGTTCGCCGAGGCGCCGAGTGCCTCGGTCCACATGTCGACGGGTGTGAACATGGGCCGGCAGGGGACGCTCGCCTATTGGCTCGTTCACATGCTCGCGTTCGTCACCGGCAACCTCGACCGGCGCGGGGGCAACCTGCTGTCGGTCGGTTTCTACGAGAGTGCGAAGGCCGGGCGCCGAAGCTTCGAGGACTCGTTCTTCGACAGCGAGTTCGGGCGTCTTCGCAAGGGCGCATTGCCTGGGAACCTGATGCCGCACTACCTGCTCGATGCCGAGGAGCCGGTGCGGGCGCTGTTCGTCGTGGCGGGCAACCCCGTGCTTTCGGTCGGCGGTGAAGCCCGCATGCGAGAGGCTCTCAAAAACCTCGAGCTACTCGTGAGCATCGACCTCTACCCCAACGCCACGGCCGAATACGCCGACTATCTCCTGCCGGCGACCGACGCCTTCGAGCGCGCCGACATCAACATCACCGGCCTTGGCCTGCAACACGAACCTTGGGTTCAGTACAGCCCGGCGGTGGTCCCGCCGCGCGCCGAACGGCGCGAGGAGTGGTGGATCTTCGCGAAGCTTTCCAAGGCTCTGGGTCTGCGCTCGGTGCTCGACGCGGACGCGCCCGAAGAGGTCGTCTGGGGTCGCATCGACCACATGTTGAAGACGCGGGGCACGAGCCTGGAGGCGCTGCGCGCCGACCCGCACGGTGTCCGCTTCGAGGACGGCATGGAGACGGGCCGCTTCTACAGCGACCACCTCCAGACGGCCGATGGCAAGGTCGACTGTTGCCCCGATGCCTTCGGCGAAGCGCTCGGGCGCTGCGAAGCGATCTTCTGTGAGGTCGAAGCCGAGGGCCTCGACCGCTTGAAGCTGATCACGCGCCGTGATGCGTACATGCACAACAGTTGGTACGCGAACCTGCCGCGGATGAAGCGCGGAACGCGCGACCGCAACTTCGTCTTCGTGCACCCCGAGGATGCGCACGCACGGGAGTTCGACGAGGGCGCCAAGGTCCGCGTCTCGAACACACACGGAGCCATCGAGCTCGAAGTGAAGCTCGACCCGGGCCTGCGGCCCGGCGTCGTCGCTATCACGCACGGTTGGGGCAACGCGTCGACCTCGGGCATGCGCTTCGCCCAGAAGACGCCGGGCGCCAACCCCAACATCCTCCTCCCCATCGGGCGCGAGAGCTTCGAACCGCTGTCGAGCCAGGCGTTCATGACCGGCATCCCCGTGGAACTCGAGCCCTGCGGGGGCTGACCTCCACGCCCGGGCCTGCGACGTGCTACCCCTGCGCGCGCGGGGAGTGAGGCACGGCATCGCTCGCTGCTCGCGTGGGGGTGAGGCACGGCATGGCCAAACGACAGGAACAAGAAGACGCGCGGACGGAGGTGACCGAGGTCGCTCCGAACGTGCTGCGGATGGAGCTCCCGATCCGGATGCCTGGCCTCGGGCACGTCAACAGCTATGCGATCATCGACAACGACGGCTGTACCGTGCTCGACCCGGGGATGCCGGGCCCCGGCACCTGGAAGGCCCTCCAGGATCGCCTCAAGCAGGCCGGCATGACGCCGAAGCACGTCCACACCGTTGTCATCACCCACTCGCATCCCGATCATTTCGGCTGCGCCATGCGCTTCGCCAAGGAATCGGGCGCGAAGATCGTGGCCCACCGCAAGTTCAGCTTCGGTCTGCCGCAGGTCGAGGAGCCCGAGGTTTCCACCGACGACCTGGCGGCTCATCAGGGAAGCCATGGCCACAACCACGGCCCCGCCCTCGATGAGATCGACCCCGACGAGAGCCACGACACGCGCGAGGCGCGCGTCGAGGACGAGCTCCGCCACACACTCGCCGGCGGACGCACGCCCTGGGGCGGCGAGCGTCCGCGGCCGCCCCTGCGCATCAAGCTGAAGTGGATGGCCATGCGCTGGCTCGGGCAGAGCATCATCCCCGTCGTCAGCGACCCCGTCGAACACGGCGACGTGCTGATGTTGGCTGGGCGCGAGTGGTTCGTCTTCCACACGCCGGGCCACACCCAGGATCATTTCTGCCTTCACGACCCCGAGACCGGGCTCTTCCTGGCGGGCGACCATGTGCTGCCGACGATCACGCCCCACATCTCGGGCATCAGCTCTTCCCCGGACCCCCTAGCGACGTTCTTCTACTCCCTCGACCGGGTGGGCGAGATCGACGGCGTCGAACAGGTCTTGCCGGCCCACGGCCACCCGTTCCACGACCTCACGGCGCGCTGCAACGCGATCAAGGAGCACCACGACGAGCGCCTCGACAAGGTGAAGGAGATCGGGCGCGACCTCGGCGCGGCGTCGGTGCGCGACTATTCGCGCCGGCTGTTCAAGCCGCGCAGTTGGGGCGGAATGGCCGAGAGCGAAACCTACGCGCATCTCGAGCATCTCCGGATGGCCGGGGATGCCAGCGCCCGGCGCGACGAGAACGAGCGGCTCATCTACGAGACGGGCTAGAACCCATCTCAGAAACCCCTCGGTCGCCAGGGCCCTGACGAAGGGGACGGTTCCAATCCCTGACGAAACGATTGGATACGCAGGGCCAGACCCTATTCCGCCTTCGGCGGCGTGCGAAACCCTACGGCTACGCCACGATCGGTGTCTTCGCGAACCTCTGGCTCGATCGCATCGAAGACCTGGATCGCGGCTTCGACGTCTACACCCGCGTGCGGGGGCGGACCGGCTTGCCGCTCGTCGGCAGCGCTGCGGAGCCGCCTCACGCCGTCGTGGTTTCTCGAGCGGCTCACCCGCACCGCCGCGGCACCCGAGGTCGCCAACGAGTTGCTCGCGGCCGTCGATGCGGCGGAAGGGCGCAAGCTCTTCGTCCTCGCGAACTTCCTCGACACGCATGCCCCGTATCGGCCGCCGCCGGCCTCGCGGGGCCGGTTCGCGCCGTGGAGCCCCTTCGAACACCCGCAACGCCTCGCCGTGGATCTCCCCGAAGCCGAGATCGAGCGCATGGCGGCGCGCTATGACGAGGCCATCCACGGCCTCGACGCCGCGCTCGACGACTTCCTCGAGGCGCTCGCCGCACGGGGCCTTCTCGAGAATGCCTGGGTCTTCGTGACTTCCGACCACGGGGAGGCCTTCGGCGAGCACGGGGTCACCGAGCACGGGACGAGCGTCTACAACGAAGAGGTGCGTGTGCCCCTGGTGGTCTTCCCACCGCGTGGGGCGCGCCTGCCGGGTGGCTCCGCCCCGGTCAGTCTCGTCAGCGTGGCGGCGACCGCCGCTGCGATCGCCGGCGCACCCCTTGGCCGCGACGCCGACCTCCGCCACGGGTCGCCCGCGGATGCGCGCGTCGAGTTCTACGCCGACCCGTCGAAGGCGAAATCCCAGGGGCGCCTCGGTGAGGAGCCGGCGCAGGCCTTGATCGACGGGAGCGAGAAGCTCGTCCGCTACCGCGACCGCGAGCAGCTCTTCGACCTGGCGGGCGACCCGGGCGAGCGGCGCGACATCGCGGGCGAGCGTACGGCTCGCGCGAAGAGGCTCTCTGACGCATTGCCGGCGATCGACTATCGGCGGGCCGAGTCGGCGGACGTCGTCGAGGACGCCGACCTGCGCAAGCAGCTCGAAGCTCTGGGCTATCTCGAAGCCGAGTAGTCAGGCGTCGCGTTCGATGAGCTGGCCGCGGAGGAGCTTGCCGAGCGGGCTTCGCGGCAAGGCTTCGAGCACCTCGACATCTCGGACTGCTGGAAGGGCCACGGGCGTCACGCGCTGCGTGTCGCCTCGTGGGATCTACACCCGAACCCGTTCGCGCACGGGCTCATCGCGGCTTGCGCCCTCGACCCGGTCCGCGGGCTGTTGGCGAGTGCTCCTTAGCCGGGCATCCGTTCGAAGGTTGGGATGCCCTCGGGCACGGCGTGGAATTCCTGCTTGTCGCAGAGGAAGATCGCCATCTGGGGTGTGCCGTACTGCGAGGGGTCGTCCAGGGTGCCGGCCTTCAGCATCACGGTCCCGGCCATCCCGGCGCCCTTGGCGAGGATGTGGGTGCCGCAATCGCCGCAGAACTCGCGCGTCACGGGGGTGTCGAGGTCGCTGCGGGTGAAGGACTGAGGTGCGCCCTTCGTGTAGCGGAACGCCGCTTCAGGCATGCCCATCACGACGTTCGGGTTGCCACCCGAGATGTACTGGCACTCGCGGCAGTGACACTGGCCCTTGAAGATCGCGTCGCCGCCGGTTTCGTAGCGCAGGTTTCCGCAATAGCAGCCGCCTTCGAGACTCATGAGATTTCCTCCTGGGGGGTCGTTCCTAGGCTTTCTTCCGTCGCTCTTTGATCAGCGCGATGATCGGCGAGGGCTCCTTCGGATGCCACTTCGTGTCTTCGGGCGCCTCGTGCCAGCGGAAGGGAAGGTGCTCGACGTGGCCCGGCTCGCGCGCGCGCTCGAAGACGCCGAGGGCCGCCCGAAGCACCGCCGTCTGGGTCTCCGTGTCGTCCACGTCGCCGAAGGGCCGCCCGAAGGGGTGCTCGATCGCCGCCACGCGGGGGATCCCGACGAGGTGGTGATAGGTCCAGATCATGTTGAGCGTGACGGTGGGGATGCCCGCCGCCTCGATCACCCGTCCAACCAGTCCCACGGACCGGCAGCAGTCGGGTCAGACCGGTGCGAGGAGGGCGAGATCGACCTCCTCGCTCTTCATCGCGTCTGCGATCGCGGGCGCGCTCTGTTCGACGAGCGCACTCGAATCGTTCCCCTGGAACCCCATGATCGAGTAGTGGGTCGGCGCCACCGAACCGATCTCGCCCGCCCGAGCGAGCTCGTGAAGACGGTCGAGAGGGAGGGCGACGTTGAGGTCGCGCTCGATGTAGCCCGTGTCGATGTGGAGGTGGTTGGCTTCCACGTCGCCCGTGGCGATTTCCGCAGAGAGCCGACGGAAGCTCGAGTCGCCCCGCATCGGGTTCTTGCGTTCGAACTCCATGTCGAAGGGCGTGTCGCCCCGGACCGAGAGCCCCGCCGTCGAGAGCAGCGCCACGCGACACTCCGCCAGGGGTTTCGCAACGGACGTGAACGGAACGTCGGCAACACTCGGTGCGTCGGGGATGGCGGCGCCGAGCGCCTTGGCGATGAAGCCGCCGGCGAAACGCCAGGGGTCTACGCGTGTGGGTTCGTCCATGGAGCCTCCCTGAATTGAAACATGTTATCGTAAACACGCCCGTCGGGTCCCGGGCCGAAACCCTTCGAAGGAGATGCACTCGATGGCGACCGACCGCCAGTTCGGTTTCAACCTCGTCGACCCCGCTCACTACGCAAAGCACGGCTATCCCCACGACACGTGGACGAAGCTCCGCGCCGAAGACCCGGTCTACCGCTGGACGGAGACCGAGGGCATGCCGTTCTGGGCCATCACCAAGCACGCGGACGTGACCGAGATCTCGAAGCAGCCCGACATCTTCCTCAACGGGCCGCGCCTCACGATCAGCCATCTGGCCGAAGAGCCCCGGATGGACGCGTTCCCGGACACGTTGATCCAGATGGACAACCCGAAGCACCGCGCCTTCCGCAAGATGATCTCGAGCCGCTTCACCCCGCGCGCGCTCAAGAAGATCCACGGCCCCATCGAGCAGATCGGCAAGGAGATCGTCGACGCCTTGATCGTCGACAAAGAAGAGGGCGAGGTCGACTTCGTCGAGGCCGTGTCGGCGCCGCTTCCGATCGCCGTCATCGGCTGGCTGCTCGGGGTGCCGAAATCCGACTGGCCGCTGCTCTTCGATTGGACGAACAAGATCATCGGCGCGAGCGACCCCGACTTCCAGCAACAGGGCAAGGACGTCATGGAGTCGGCCCAGTCGACCATGATCGAGCTCTTCACGTACTTCTCGAAGCTCGTGGAGGAGAAGCGCAAGAAGCCCGACGACAATCTGGTCAGCCTGTTCACCCAGCTCGAATTCGAAGGCAAGCCGCTCGACCCGATGGACGTGCTGGCCTGGTGCCTGATCATCGTGGTGGCCGGGAACGAGACGACCCGCAACGCCACGAGTGGAGGGATGCTCGCCTTCGTGGAGAACCCGGGGGAGATCCGAAAGCTCCAGAGCGACCCGTCGCTGCTCTCGGCATCCGTCGAAGAGGCCGTGCGCTGGACCAGCCCGATCATCCACTTCGCTCGGACCCCCACCCGGGACTACGAACTACGCGGCAAGACGATCAAGAAGGACGAATCCGTCGCGCTCTTCTACGGCTCGGCCAATCGAGATGAGGAGGTCTGGGAAGACCCCTTCACCTTCCGGATCGACCGCGGCAAGAACCCGCACCTCGGGTTCGGGATCGGCGAGCACTTCTGTGTCGGGTCCCACCTGGCGCGCCTCGAGATGGCGGTGGCCTACAAGCATCTGCTGCCGCGCATCGAGGAGATCGAACTCGCGGGCCCGGTCGAGCGGCTCCAGTCGGCGCTCGTCGGTGGCGTGAAGAAGCTTCCGATCCGCTACAAGCTGCGGCCCGCCTGAGGTCGCCATCTCGGCGCCTAGCTCGGGCGGCTAGGCCTCCGGCTCCGAGGGTGCGTCGCTGCCCTGCGCGACTTGCATCTCCTCGTATCGCTCGCGCCGCTCCATCAGCGCATCGATCCGCTCGACCGGGACGGCGATGAAGATGCCCTCCGCCTCGGCACACAGCGTGTGGCCCGCGTAGACGCGACCCTCGCAGAAGGTCTTGCGGCCCTCGACCCGCACGAGCTCCGCTTCGAAGAGGAGTTCGGTGTGGAGCGGCGTGGGAGCACGATACTTGATCGTGAGGGTGCCCGTGAAGCCCGGGTTGCCACCCAGCGACTGCACGTAGCCGAGCACTTCGTCGAAGGCTGCCGCCACGTAGCCGCCATGGACCGAACCCGGCGGCCCCTCGTAGGCCGAGCCGAAGTTCACGCTCGCCAGCGCGGTCTTGTCGCCGGCCTTGCCGATGGTGATGGGCGGTGCGAGCGGGTTCGCGAGGCCGAGCAGCGGGCTCTGATCGAAGAACGCGCCCACGTCCCCGGCGGTCGCCGATTCGGCGGCGCCCATGGCCCGCTTGAGGCGCGGGTGGCCCGCGAGGGTCTCGGCGTAGCGTTCGAGGCCGTCGGCCGCGGCGCGCAGCTCGGCGGCGGGCGCGTTGCTCGGCACCAGCCGTTCGATCACGAGCCGCATGGCATCGGCCACACGTCGTTTCTCGTCCCAGGCCTCGGTGTTGTCGTCCTTGGTCGGGTCGGCGTAGGGCTCGATGGGGACGCCTTGAATGCGCGGCTGGGTCAAAGTGCCGCCTCGGCACCGTCGGCCTCGGCGTCGGTCTCCGCCGCCGGCCACGGGAACGTGTCGTACTCATAGTCGGCACATTCGGTGATCGCGTCATAGGTGTCGTGGTCGAAGCCTCGACCCCAGCCCCATGCGGTGACTTCGCGATACACGCTGCACCGTTCCTGTGCGTTGCGCAGGCGGTCGTCGCTGGCGATGTTCTCGAGCACCGATGCGAGGGTCACCGGCTCCGAGCCCATCCGGACGCCGCCGCCACTCTCGGTATCGAGGATGACGTAGCGGTGGGAATCGGGGGTGGAGTCGTCCCAGGCGAGCCATGCGGGGAGGGTGCCGTCTCGTCCCTGACCCGGGTCGCCGGAGTAGGCGAACTCGGCCCAGTACGACATCACCCGCTCCGAAAGCGCGTGGCGGGCCTTCCGGTTGAAGGGCGTGAAGAGTCCGATGGCCTCGGGCCCCAGATCGTAGTGACCGAAGACGAAGGAGATCTCGAGGCCGTGGAAGGCGCCGAGCGTCTCGTCGAGGCGAACCCACGGGATGGACAGCTCTTCGTCCCAATCGAAGCGGTAGACCCAGACGTCCCCGGGCTGGCTCCGATGCAGCGCGATGGCGGGCTCGTCGGCGCCCGTGGCCTTCCAGGTGTTCGAGAGGTGCTCGGCCAGCGCATAGAAGCGATCGGGGTCGTGGGGCTCCGGAATCATGCCCCAGCGCCGCTCGGCGTGGCGCGGGTTGAGTGCCAGGAAGAGCCTCTGCTCGTCGCGGTTCGTCCCGGCGAGGACGGGGACCCGGTTGTACGCGCCGCGTCGGAAGCGGCCGATCAGGTCCTGGCGGGGCAACACGTAGCCGTCCGCGAAGACCTTGGGCACCTCGACCCCACTCGTCCTTCGCTCACGCAGGTAGCTCTCGAGAATCGTGAAGGCCTCTTGGCTCCGTAGGTACTCGGCGATTTCCGGGTCGTCTCGCGTGGCGACCCACTCCTTGGCGGCGTCACGGTCGCCGACCGTGCCGTCGGCGATGAGCAGCTTGGCGAGAATTTCGTTCGAGCTGTGCTTGCCGCCGGGTACGGGAGCGTCGGTCCAGTTCTCACCCTCTGCGACCGGCGTCGTCTTCGTGCTGCCGCTCTGGCTGATCGCGCGGTGGAAGAGGCCCTCGGCCTGACGCGAGGCGAGCAACAGGAAGACGTCGTGGCCGCCCGCCGACTCGCCGAAGATCGTCACGTTGTCCGGGTCGCCCCCGAACACCTCGATGTTCGCCCGGACCCACTCGAGGGCGCGGATCTGATCGAGCGTTCCGTAGTTGCCCGAGCGGTCCGCCGCGGTGGTGCCTTCGCCGCGCAGGGCGGCGTGGCGCAACCAGCCGAAGGGTCCGAGGCGGTATTGGATGTTCACGACGATCACGTCCTGCGACGCCGCGAGGTTTCCGCCGTGGTAGAAGTCGGCGAGGCCAACCGTGTTTCCGCCGCCGTGGATCCAGACCATCACGGGCAGCTGGGCATCGTCCTTCGGAACCGCGCTCGGTGCGAAGCGCGGCGCATAGACGTTGAGGTAGAGGCAATCCTCGCTGCCGGCTGGCGAGCCGTCGGGCTCGGTCGTGACGCCGGCGAGCGGTGAAGCGACCTGCACGCAGGGCGAGCCTGACTCGAGGGCTTCGAGCGTGCCGTCCCAGGGCGGGGACATCTGCGGCGCCTTCCAGCGAAGCTCGCCGACCGGCGGCACGGCGAAGGGGATGCCGAGCCAGGCGTGGCTCTCGTACTCCGCCGCGAAGCCGACGATCTCGCCCGCGGGCAGCGAGCGGAGGGTGTCGGCATCGGCGACCCGGGCGGCGGGCGTCGGAGCCTCGCTGCAAGCCGTGGCGAAGACGAGCAGCCCGGCAGCGAGCGGGGCGGCGAAACGCGAGGAAGAAGACATCGGAACCTCCAAAGGCATGGAGGGGAACCTCCAGGGGCGCGGGGGGCCGAGAGTACCGCGGGTTTGGCTCGGGGCGATCCCCGACCTTGCGTCAGTCGGAGTCCTATTCGCGAAAGGCGAGGCTCGGCGGCGGCTAGGCCAGGCCGAGGCGCTCGAGCTGCTCCGCTGGGGCTTCCACCGCGACGAGGGCTTCGCGCAGGAGATCCGTCAGATCGGCCTTGCCGGGCTCGCCCGCGCGGTTTTCCGCTTCGTCGGGGTCGAGTTCGAGGTCGTAGGCGTGATGCTGGCCCTCGATCCCGCGGCCCACCCAGAAGGGGAGCATGTCGCCGGGTGCGAAGGGCTGGCGTAGCACCGGCACGTTGCTGCCGGGCATGAAGTCGATGGCGGCGCGGCGGTCGGGTTTCGGCATGGTGAGGACGCCGGGCACGTCGACCGGCAGGGTGGACCAGCGGTTCGACCACATGGAAAGCGGGAAGTTCGCATCCACGGGCGCCCGCGCGTACTTCCGGCGGCCGTCGGTGACCTGGACCCAGTTGCCGTAGATGCCGCCGAGCGCCCACTCGCGCACGGACTCGGCGGCGCCGGTCACGAGCGGCGCCAGCGAAACCCCGTGGGTACGGTGTTCGGGCTCGACGTCGAAGACGTCGCAGAGCGTCGCATGGAGGTCCACGTTCGTGGTCAACGCGTCGCAGTCACCGCCGCCGGCGACGCCGGGCCAGGAGACGAGCAGCGGTGTGTGCCCCAGCGGTTCGAACTGGGGCACGGCGGGCTTGCCCCAGATGTCGCGGCCGTCGCGTTCGTCACCGAGGTAGTGGCCGTGGTCGGTGCAGAGTACGAGCGCGGTCGTCTCCCACAGGCCGCGTTCGTCGAAGGCCGCGAGGATTCGCCCGAACCAGTGATCGATCATCGAGAGCTTCGCGCCGTAGTTCGCCCGGATGTGGCGCCCTTCGGCCTCGGAGAGATGGCCTCCGGAAACGCCGCCGTTCACGTAGGGCGGCCAGATCAGCTGCTCGCCCTGCCACGGTTCGCTCTCGTAGCGGCCCTGCCAGGGTGCGGGTGTATCGAAGGGTTCGTGGGGGTCGAACTCGTCCACGAACAGCATGAAGCGATCGTGGTGGGGTGTTGCATCGCGCAGCCACGAGGCGGCCGCCTTCATGGTGCGCGGCCCGGGGAAATCCTCTTCTTCGCGGAAGAACGTGCGCGTCCGGTCGTAGCCGCGATCGATCGGGTCCTTCCAACCGAAGATCCGCTCCCAGAACCAGCCGCCCTTCACCGCCGGGAGGGTGGGCGCGCCGATCCACGACGGGTCGAGGTGGGTCTTCCACGGGTCGCCCTCGTGGCCGCGGACGTAATCCCAGCCATAGAAGTCGTGGTGGTAGTTCTCGCCGCCCGCTTCGAACAGATGCGGGTGGTCGCTCACCAACATCGTCGTGACGTTGGCCTTCCGGAGCGGCGCGGTGACCGGCTCCTCCCAGAGCTCGATCGACCCCCAGGGCTTCCAGAGGAAGTCGAGGGCGCCGCACAGGATGTCGTGGCGTGCGGGCATGCACGGCAGCGAGCCCGTGACGTGTCGCGTGAAACGCGTGGCACGTTCACGCGCGAACCGATCGAGGTTCGGGGTCTCGAACTCGCGCCCGCCGTAGCAGCCGAGCATGTGGCGATTCAAGGAGTCGAGCAGGACGACGACGACGTTCGTCGGGGCGCCCGGGGTGGCTTCGCTCATGGCGTGTCAGTTCGCCGGGTCGGCGCGGAGGACGAAGCGTCCCTTGGGGTCCACGTCGAAGAGCTCTTCGAGGAGCGGGTGCCGGCAGGGCTCCTCGGAGTCGTCGGGTACGAGGTTCTGTTCGGAGACGTAGGCCTCGTAGGTGCTCTCTTCGTTCTCGGCCAGAAGGTGGTAGTAGGGCTGATCCTTGAGGGGGCGCTTGTCCACCGGGATCGACAGCCACCACTCTTCGGAGTGGTTGAACGTGGGGTCCACATCGAAGATCACGCCACGGAACGGATAGAAGCGGTGCTTCACGGACTCGCCGATGCCGAACTTCGCCTTTCGCACGGATCGAGCCTATCCCTTCTTCGCGACCTTTGCCCAGGTGTCGCGCAGCCCGACCGTGCGGTTCAGGACGAGAGCTTCGGGCTTCGACTCCGGGTCGAACGCGAAGTATCCGGTTCGTTCCAGTTGGAAGGCGGCGCCCTCCGGGGCGGAAGCGAGAGCGGGCTCCACGGGGACGTCGTGGAGTGTCTCGAGGGAGTCCGGGTTCAGACTCGCGAAGAAATCCTGACCGTCGGGCACGTCGTTCGGGTCTTCGCGGTCGAAGAGGTGATCGTAGAGTCGCACTTCCGCCGTTGTGGCGTGTGGCGCCGACACCCAGTGGATGGTGCCCTTGACCTTCCGCCCGTCGGGTGCGTCGCCGCCGCGGGTCTCGGGGTCGTAGGTGCAGCGGAGTTCGACGACTTCACCCGAGGCATCCTTCACCACCTCGGTGCAGGTGACGAGGTAGGCGTAGCGCAGCCGGACCTCACGCCCGGGCGACATGCGGAAGAACTTCTTGGGCGGGTCTTCGAGGAAGTCGTCGCGCTCGATCCAGATCTCCCGGGAGAAGGGGACCTTGCGTGTCCCCTGGCCGGGATCCTGGGGGTTGTTCACGGCGTCGAGCTGTTCGCCGTCGCCCTCGGGGTAGTTCTCGATCACGACCTTCAGGGGCCGCAGCACGCCCATGAAGCGCAGCGCCTCCTCGTTCAGGACGGCGCGCACGTGGTGATCGAACTGGGCGAGCTGGATGGTCTTCGCGCTGCGCGTGATGCCGACGTCGCGGCACAGGTTCTCGATCGCCTTCGGCGGCACGCCGCGGCGGCGGAAGGCTGCGAGGGTCGGCATCCGCGGGTCGTCCCAACCCTCGACGGCGCCTTCCTCCACCAGACGTCGGAGGTTCCGTTTCGAGAGCACGGTGTCGGTGATGAAGAACTTCGCGAACTCGATCTGGCGCGGGCGCGGCTCGGGCAGGTCGAGCTGCTCGAGGAACCAGTCGTACAGCGGCCGATGATCGACGAACTCGATCGAACACAGGGAGTGCGTGATGCCCTCGATCGCGTCGGACAAGCAGTGGGCGAAGTCGTACATCGGGTAGACGCACCACTCGGCCCCAGTGCGGTGATGGTTGGCCTCGACGACGCGGTAGATGACCGGGTCGCGCATGGGGAGCACCGAGGAGCCCATGTCGATCCTGGCGCGCAGCGAACGCTCGCCGGCCTTGGACTCGCCGTTCTTCATCCCCGCAAAGAGCGCCAGATTCTCTTCGACGCTCCGCCCGCGGAAGGGGCTCTCGCCGCCGGCCTCGGTCAGCGTGCCACGCCGTTCGAACATCTCTTCGGAGCTGAGGTCGCAGACGAACGCCTTCTCGCGGCGAATGAGCTCGCAGGCATACTCGTAGAGCTGCGGGAAGTAGTCCGAAGTGAAGTGGAGCCGGCCTTCCCAGTCGCAGCCTAGCCAGCGGATATCGGCCTGGATCGACTCGACGAACTCCTCGTCCTCGGCGGCGGGATTCGTGTCGTCGAACCGCAGATTGAACGTGCCGCCGAACTCCTGGGCGATGCCGTGGTTCAGGTGGATGGCCGTCGCGTGCCCGATGTGGAGATAGCCGTTGGGCTCGGGCGGGAAGCGCGTGGCGATGCGCTGGTGGCGCCCGGCCTCGAGATCCTCGCGAATGATCTGACGGATGAAGTCGCCCCGCCCGGCGGTCGCGTCGTCGGCCACGTGTGTGTCTCTTTCCGGGGGTATGATGAGCCGGCGAGAAGTTCCCACATCTACGGCGGCGTCGCGAGGGCGTGGAGCACGAAGGAGGGCGGTTCATGGGCGTTTTGGACGGAAAGGTGGCCATCGTCACCGGGGCGGGGCGAGGCATCGGGCGCGAGATCGCGCTCCACATGGCGGGCGAGGGCGCGGCGGTGGTGGTGAACGATCTCGGTGGGGCCGCCGACGGCTCGGGCGCGAGCCCGGTGGCCGACGAAGTCGCCAAGGAAATCGAGGGTGCCGGCGGTCGGGCCGCCGCGAGCCGCGACAGCGTGGCCACCGTGGAGGGAGGCCGCGCCATCTTCCAGACCGCCCTCGACGCCTTCGGTGCCGCGGACATCCTGGTGAACAACGCGGGAATCCTGCGCGACCGCACGCTCTTCAAGATGGAGGAGGAAGACTGGGACGTCGTGATGGCCGTCCACCTGAAGGGCCACTACTGCTGTACGCGGCCCTTCGCCCAGTACGTTCGCGAGAGCAAACGGCGTGGCTGCCGGATCCTCAACTTCTCTTCCGTATCCGGCCTTTTCGGGAACTTCGGCCAGTCGAACTACGGCGCGGCCAAGGGTGGGATCGCCGCCTTCAGCCGCGTGCTGGCCCTCGAGCTGGCGAAGTACGGCTGCACGGTGAACACGATCTCGCCCGGCGCCGCCACGCGATTGACCCTCCCCTTGGCGGAGGGTCGCGGTGAGACGGTGGACGTCGAAGATCCGACGCGCGGCCCCGCCCAGATCGCGCCGGTCTGCACCTGGCTCGCGTCACCCGCCGCGCAGGAGATCACGGGCCAGATCATCAACGTCATGCGCGGGACCGTCGGCATCATGCAGCAGCCCGCCGTGATCAAGTCGTTCTCGAACGATCACCTGTGGACCCTCGAAGAACTCGACCAGGTGATTCCGGCCCTGGCCGAAGCGAAGGCCGAACACGACGCGCGCGTGACGGAAGCCGGGGAGCCCGAGCCCATCGGCTGACCTCGGCCGCCCTAGGAGAAACGCTTCGCCATGCGGGTCTTGAAGCTCCCGTAGGGCGGGTACATGAATTTCGGGTCGCGCTTCAGCTTGCGGCGCAGCACGGACTTGCGGTGGCTGAAGGTCTCGAAGCTGTGACGGCCGTGGTAGGCACCCATGCCTGCGGGCCCGACGCCGCCGAAGGGCAGCTTCGAGTTCGCGAGGTGCAGGATCGTTCCGTTCACGCAGACGCCGCCGGAGCTGGTGCGGTCGAGCACGTCCTGCTGCACGCGTTCGTCATTCGAAAAGATATAGAGCGCGAGCGGCTTTTCGCGCTCACCGACGAAGCGGATGGCTTCGGCGATGTCCTTCACCTTCAAGATCGGCAGCACAGGCCCGAAAATCTCCTCGCGCATGGCATCCGAGTCCGGGGAGACGTTCCGCAGCAGCGTCGGAGCGATGTAGTTCTGGGTCTCGTCGGTCTGGCCTCCGGCCACGACGTCCCCGTCCTTGATGAGGCGAGCCACGCGCTGGTGGTGGCGGCCGTTGACGATGCGCGCGTAGTCGGGCGTGGCCTTCGGGTCGTCGCCGTAGAAGTCGTGGATCGTCCGGTCGAGTGCGGCGACGAGCTCTTCTTCACGATCCTCGTGGACCAGGACGTAGTCGGGGGCGATGCAGGTCTGGCCTGCGTTCATGAACTTGCCCCAGGCGATGCGGCGAGCCGTGATCTCGACGTCCACGTCGTCGTCGACGATGCAGGGCGTCTTGCCGCCGAGCTCGAGGGTGACCGGGGTCAAGTTCTTGGCCGCGGCCTCCATCACGACCCGACCCACGCTGCCGTTCCCCGTGTAGAAGATGTGGTCGAAGCGTTCGGCGAGAAGCGCCGTCGTCTCGTCGACGGCCCCTTCGATGAGGGCCACCGCCTCGGTGTCGAGATAGTCGGGGACGTGGCGCGCGAGCACGGCCGACGTGTGCGGGGTCACCTCCGAGGGCTTCAGCACCGCGGCGTTGCCCGCGGCGAGGGCGCCGACCAGCGGGCAGAAGAGCAGCTGCACGGGGTAGTTCCACGGCGAGATGATGAGCACGACGCCGAGGGGCTCGCGAACGATGGAGGAGCGGCCGAGGAAGGGCATTCCGCCCACGCGTTCGGGGCGCGTCCAGCGCTTCAGCTTCTTCAGTGCGGCCCTGGCCTCCGAACGCACGGCGCCGATGTCTGCGCCCCAGGCCTCGAGCTCGGGCTTCTTCAGATCCGCCTGGAGCGCTTCGACGATCTCGCTGCCGTGGTCGCCGAGGAGTGCGATCAGCCGCTCGAGCTGCTCGCGGCGCCACTCGAGCGGGCGCGTACGGCCCGCATCGAAGCTGGCGCGCAGGCGGGCCACCGTGTCCGGGATCAGTTCGACGTCGGTCTGGGGGAAGGTCGAGGCGGGCTCGGACATGGGCTCCTCCGGTGTGGGCACGGAGCCGAGTCTACCGCCGGCCGCAGGTTGTCGCCTGCTGTGGGCGGTCCGGCGAACAGCCAGCTCGGCAGACCGTGCGAAATTGCGCCGGACTCGTCGCGCGTGGGACGGCTCGCTAGGGCAGGGAGGCCACGTGGGTCGGCTGCGGCGGTGGGCTCGGCGCGGCAGGCTTACGCAGGGCCTGCATCCCTCGCTTCGGAATCGGCTGGAGCAGCGGCTCGATGGCCGGTGCCAGGTAGCGGAGGGCCTGGGCCGGTAGGCTGCTCGTGAACCCGTAGCCTTCCGCAGCGGGGCCTTCGACGTAGGCCGTCAACACGCCGAAGTGTCGATCGCCCACGAGGAAGGCGAGGGTCGCAGACCGGCTCACGACTTCAGCGGAAAGGAGCCGACCGTCGCTCGCGAACCGCTTTCGCCGGTCGTCCCCGGTCCCGGTCTTGGCGCCGATCGAGAAGGGCTCGCCGTTGGGCGCTCGCAGCGCGCCGCGGGCCCGCCGCGCGGTCCCGTTTTCGACGACGTCGACCAGGGCGGCGCGAACTGCCCGCGCCACCTCGCTGCGCAGCACGCGCTCGGGCTTCGCATCTTGCGCTTCGAGCCGGGCTTCATAGGGGGTGTCGGCTGCGAGCCGGATCTCGTCGATCCGCCGAGATGCGAGCCGAAGGCCATCGTTCTGGAGGATGCCAAGGAGCTGGGCCAAGGCGGCCGGCCGGTCGGCGGAAGAACCGATCGCCGTGGCCAGGGAGGGGACGAGTGTCTCGAAGGGGTATCCCGTGCGGGCCCAGGCGGCATGGATCTCGGCGAACGCATCGCGTTCGAGTTCGGCTCGGATGCGGAGATCCTGGGCGCGTCGTCGCCCTCGGAAGAGCCATGCGTAGGCGTCGCGCCGCGTGGGCGCGCTCGCCACCTCGAGTTCGCGGGCGTCGGCGCCGGGGTGGGCGTTCCAGTGGCGCACGAGCCACAGCTCGATCGGGTGGAGCCCCGTCAGGAAGGCCCGATCCGCAAGTCGTAGCCGCGGCCCCGCCTGACGGTGCCAGCGTCGAACGTCGTCCCCTTCGAAGCGCTTTCCGGGCAGCTGCCGGGACAAGAATCGATGCAAGTCGGCCGTCTCGCCGTCCGGATGGAGCCAGCGATAGACGACCGAGAGACGGAAGGGGCCGGGGCGCGAGCGCCGCGCCAGCTCTGCCTCGCGCTCGGCGGGGGAGCGGTCGCGGTAGCGCGGCACGAAGCCGTTCAGGAATTGCAGGCTCTCGCGCTCGGCGAAGCGCTCGAGCAGCGGCTTGCGGCGCGGGTCGCTGCGGTCGTCGAGGCTCTGGCCGCCTGGGCCGCCCGGGCGGAAGGAAAGGTGGCCGACGATCTCCCGCATCAGCCGCACGAACGGGAGGTTCACCGAGTGGCGCAGGGCCGTCCGCAGCGAGACGAAGGAGGCATCGAAGTCCGGCTCGTAGTTTCCGAAGCGGTGGGAGCCGCCGCCCGTGTAGAAGCGGCTCGGCCGCGCCGAGATGGGCCGGTCGAGGGCGAGATCGATCAAATCGTCGAGATCGAGGTGGGGCTGGGCTCGAAGGGCCTGGACGACGAAGAGCGAGAGCCCGTCGCGGGGGTGGACCGCCGTTGCGGCGAGCTCCGCGCGCGTCTTGCCGGCGTGCGTGTCGAAGGCATCGGATACGAGTTCGAGGTAGTGGACCAGCGTTCGAAGCTTCGCGGTCGAACCGAGGTCGAGCTTCATCCCCTCGTTCACATTGAAGGGCTGCTCGAGCGTGTCGGCCTGGACGCGGAGCAGGTTCGCGTTGCCCCGGCGTTCATAGAGGAGGAAGGAGTAGACGACCTCGGCGGGGTCGCCGAATTCGACGAGCCGAGGCTGGCGGAGGCGTGCGCCGAGGCCAGCCGGGTCGCGCAGGTCGGCGAGGACCGCATTCACCCGCGCCTGGGCTTCCGCATCGAGGGTCGTCGCGACCGTCAGATCCATGCGGTCGAGGTCGTAGGTTCCCGAGAGACCGAGTTGCCTGACGAGCTCGTTGCGGGCCGCATCCACCGCCTTGTGCTCGACGAAACCACCTCGCCCCATCCCGGGTTTTCCATCGAGGAAACCGACGCGGGTGTCGGCTGCCGCTCGGTGCAGATCCGGGCCGATGACGCCGGCATCGGCAAGGCGTGGGAGGTAGGAGTCGACGAGTGCTTCGAGGTCGTCGCGGCCGGCGCGCAGATAGTGCGAGGGCCTGCGCTGTGCGAGGAAGAGGGCCAGCGTGCGCCGGAACGCCAGCGCACGCGCCTCGGGCGGGCCTTCCTCGAGGGCGCGGGCGGTGGCTTCGAAGCCCACGCCGAACCAGGCGGCGAGACCATCGGGGATGCCGTGGACCTCCCCGAAACCCGCGCGCGCGGCGAGGGGCACGGTGTTGATGTAGTCGGCCACGATCCGCCGCCGCACCTTCACCGTGTCCGGGCCATCGTGATAGCTGCGCAACGTCGCCGCTGCGATCTGCCGGAGCTTCTCGCCGGCCGACGTCGTCATCCCGCCGGGTGAGTGGCGATATTTCTCGAGCTGGACGGCCAGGGTGCTCCCGCCCGGCCGGCGGGCATCGCCCCGCGGCAGCAGTTGGAGCCAGGCCGCGTGGGCGAGGCGCGGCCATTCGATCACGGGGCTCCGATGACGAAAGCCCGGCGCCAGCAGTTCGCGGTTCTCGATGAAGAGAAGCGTGTCCACCATCGTCCGCGGGATGTCGTCGAAGCTCGCGAAGGCCCGGCTCGGGTGGAGCGCCTGGGAGAGCATCGCTCCGTTCCGATCCACGACGCGCAGCCCCGCGCGGGTCTTCTCGTGGAAGACGGCCGGGATGCCGAGGGCTGCGAGACGTTCGGCGCGCGCCGTGGGCCGTGCCTGTGCCGTCACCCGGTAGCCGGCGGATTCCAGGCGCGAGATGCTTTCCGCGAGCCGCGTGTACCCGAGGCGCTCGTCGAAGGGGCCGAGGGCGGGCGGAGGCCCGGCGGGGTTCTTGCCGCCCAGGACCTCGAAGTCGACGCGCTCGGCGAGGCTCGCCGCGATGGTGGCCTGCACGCGGCTCGTGCGGATCTCGGTGCGAACGGCGGTGGCAAGGAGCAGCAGGCCCAACACGACGAGGAGCGGACGTCCAGGGTGGGGCCAGCGCATGCCCATCGGCAGCGGGCCTCGACCCACGATCGTCGTTCCGAATCCGCGTTCCACCCGGGCCCCCTGGGAAGACAAGGCTCCGGGTGTGAGTCGTGCTCGAGGTCGGCGAGGTGACGCGCGTCGAGGGGCTCGTGTCGGGAATGCGCAGGCCATCGGCAGCCTGAGCGCGGGGCGCACGCATCATCGAGGCAGCGCGAGCGACGAGCCCGGCTTCAGACGTGATCGAGCTGGATGGGGAGGCCGTCCATCGGCTTCGAGATTGGGGCCTGCTGCACCGGCATCTCGTAGCCGTCGGGCACGCTCCAACGGAAACGCCGCACGAGTTGGAAGAGGACGCTGCGCACCTGCATCTCCGCGAAGCGAAGGCCCATGCAGACATGGGCGCCGCCGCTGAAGGGCACGTAGGAGTGGGTGTGGCGCCGCTGTTCGAGGCGGGGCTCGCTGAAGCGATCCGGGTCCCAACGGAAGGGTTCGTCCCACCACTCTTCCATGTGATGCGTGTGGATCGGGAAGCACACGACGAGGGCGCCCTTCGGGATCGCGTACCCATCGAAACTGCAGTCGCGCTCGGCCATGCGCGGGACCGTCGACAGCGGGGGGTATCGGCGCAGTGTCTCGTGCATGGCCAAGGCAATGTTGGGGACGCGACCGAGGTCTCCGTAGTCGAGATGCGGGCCATCGAGGGCCTGGCACTCATCGCGGATCCGCCCCTGCCACTCCGGGTGGGCCGCCAACTCATAGACGAGCGAGGTGAGCGCGCTGGTCGTCGTGTCGTGGGCGGCCATCAGGAGGAAGATCATGTGATCGACGATCTCGCGGTCCGAGAGTCGCTCGCCCTCTTCGTTCTCGGCGCGGCACAGGGCGGAGAACATGTCATGGGCGCTCGAGTCGCGCTTCTCAGGCAGCAGCTCGCGGAAGAAGCGTTCGAGGTAGGCGCGCCCGCGCAGGCCGCGCTGGAACTCGAGCCCGGGAATCGGCAGACGCACGACCGACATCGAGGCGGCGACCGCCGCTTCGAAGGCGCCCTGGACCCGCTCGGCCTCTTCTCTCGACAGTTCGAGGCCGAGGAAGACCGAGCAGGCAAGGTCGAGGGTGAGGCGCTTGAACGCAGGGAAGGCGTCCATCCGGCCGGGCTCCCAGGCATCGAGCCCTTCGGCGATGCGTGGGCCCATGAGCTCGGAGTAGCCACGGATCGCGCTCTTGCGGAATGCGTTCTGCATGATCCGTCGGTGGTGTTTGTGCTCGTCTCCGTCGCGCAAGAGCAAGCCACCGCCGAAGACGCGGCCCATGATGCCGTCCCAGGCACGTTTGGCCGAGAGGTTGCCCTCGCGGTCGACCATCACGAAGTGGTTCGCGTCCGGGCCGAACAGGTTGATGATCTTGAATGCGCCCGCGCTCTGCATCACGGCCGTGCCGTAGCGTTCGTGGCTCTGGCGACAGACTTCGAGCGTGCGGCTTCGCATGCGGCGCATCCGCCCGAGGGCTTCGAGGAGGCTGCCGCGAGGGATCTCGCGGAGGGCGGAGGAGGTGACTTCGGCGGTCATGGGGCTCCGATCCTATCCGAAGTGGCCGAACACATCATCTGGCACACGCACGCTTTCAACGTGCGTCCGCACAGCAGCGCGCGGCTGCGGGTTCGTCTTCCATGCAGGTTGGCGGGCTCTCGGCCAGGCCGCTCAACGCGGCGGCCTGAGAAATGTGGCCGTTGTCCCAGCTAGACTTTCCATCCGAACCCGCGCAGGGGGTCGCACTCCACGTTCGCCGGTCTTTGGCGAAGCACGCCTATCACACGGATGCTGCCCTACAGTGGCGAGCCCGCCCGAGGACCCGCATGGACGCACCGCCCCTCCGAGACGAGGCCCGCACCCTCGTGCGTCTTTCCTTGCCCGTTGCCGCCGCACAGGTCGGCACCATGATGATGGGGATGGTCGACACGGCGATGGTCGGGCGTGTCAGCGTCGATGCTCTCGCTGCAGCCTCCATCGGCAACGCGTTCGTCTACTTCACGTTGCTGTCGACCAACGGCCTGCTCATGGGAATGGACCCGATCGTCAGCCACGCCCACGGCCGCGGCGATGGGCGCACCGCCGGCATCGCGCTCCAGCGGGGGCTCGTACTCGCGGTCCTGATGTCACTCGTCGTGGGCGCCGTCTGGGCTGCCGTCGGTCCGGTGCTCGAACAGCTGCGCCAGGAGCCTCGGCTCGTGGAAGCGGCTCGCGGCTACGTCCGCGTCCAGATCCCGAGCATCATCTTCTTCCTCTGCTTCACGGCATTGCGCCAACAGCTTCAAGGGCGCGAGATCATGCGGCCGGCCATGTGGGCCACCCTGATCGCGAACGTCAGCAACGTGTTCTTGAACTGGGTGCTGATCTTCGGCCACCTCGGCGCGCCCGCCCTCGGCCTCGAAGGCGCGGGGATCGCCACCGCCCTGAACCGCGCCGTGATGCTTGGCCTGCTGGTCTGGTTCGTGCGCGCCGCCGACCTCCTCGAAGGGGCATGGGTGCCGTGGTCGTGGGAGGCGATCGAGGGCCGGGGCTTGCGGCAGATCCTCCACCTCGGCTGGCCCGTGTCGCTGCAGATGGCGCTCGAGATCCTCGCCTTCTCGGGCTCCACCCTGGTGGCGGGCTGGATCGGCGCCACGGCCATCGCGGCCCACCAGGTCACGCTCAACTTCGCGGCCCTCTCGTTCATGATGCCGCTCGGCATCTCCCAGGCCGCAGCCACCCGGGTGGGCAACCTGCTGGGCGCGCGCGAGCCCGACCGCGCGCAACGCGCCGCCTGGCTCGCCTTCGCCATGGGGGCGGGCGTGATGAGTGTCGCAGCAATCCTCTTCATCGCGTTCCGCAACGAGCTGCCGAAGGTCCTGACGACCGATCTCGAGGTGGTGGCGCTGTCCGCCTCGATCTTCCCGATCGCGGCGGCCTTCCAGATCTTCGACGGCGTCCAGGTTGTGGGCTGCGGGGTCCTGCGCGGCATGGGCCGCACGCGCCCGGTGGCTTGGTTCAACCTCGTGGCCTACTGGGGGCTCGGCCTCCCGCTCGGCACCTGGCTCGCCCTGCGGCAGGGCTGGGGCTTGGCCGGAATCTGGTGGGGCCTCTTCCTCGGCCTGGCCGTGGTGGCCAGTGCGCTGGTGCTCTGGATCCGGACCCGCGGCCCGAGCAGCCTCGCGGAAGCACAGCCCATCGTGGCGTAAACCCTACGAAATTTCGAACCTTTTAGCGGGCCATCTATTCGATCGCGATGACACTTTTGGGGGGTCAGCGGTTACTCATCCTCGGGAAGGGGAGTCTCACTGGAGCTCCCCGTGTTCTTCGCACATCGCTTCTTCGCTGCCCTCGTGGTCACTCTCGCATTCGCGAGCCCGGCCTCGGCTCTGACCGTGACGGGCCAGAATTACGGCGCCGACGTCAGCGCAGAGGTCGACCTCCTCTGGAACGGCAGCGACACCCTGACCATTACGATCGAGAACACCGCGAATGCGGTCGCCGTGACCGCGGCCGTGGTGACGGGCTTCGCCTTCAACCTTCCCGATGAGGTGACCGGCGTCTCAGGCTTCAGCGCCTCGGGCACCCTCGACGACTCCGCCTGGGCCTTCCTGCTTCCGCCGGGCAACGCCCCGGGCGGCTACCTGTTCGAAATCGGTGCGGGCACGGGCCCCAACATCGCGGGGGGCTCCCCGAATGATGGATTCGCGATTGGTACCACCGCGACGTTCACGTTCACTTTCACCGGGACGCTCGGCGGGCTGACCGCGGACGACTTCCTCGGCGAGTTGGAAGATGGCGCCAGCGGGCCCAGCGATTTCGGGGTTCGCTTCCAGGCGATCCCGGACGGCGCCGGCAGCGACTTCGCGGACGGCGCCGGCAGCGACTTCGCGCTCGTTCCGGCACCCGGCGTGGCACTGCTGTTCGCAGCGAGCCTCCCGGCGTTCCTCGCTCTGCGTCGCCGCTAGTCGCGCGGGATCCCGGGCGACTAGCGCCCGAGCGCGTCGCCGATCTTCTGGCCCGCGGCGCCCAGGCCACCCCCGACTTTTCTGCCCGCCGCCCCAATCACACCGCCGACCTTCTGAACCGCACCGGTGACGGCGCCGCCCGGCAGGCGCGAGACGTGTGCATCGATGTCTGGGTGAGGAAGCAGCCCGCCGATCGTGACCGGGACGGTGGGCAACAACGTGGCCCCCTTCGGGAGCAGAAGATCCCCCGCCAGATCCAGGCGGCCCTCCAGGGCCACCGTGCGATCGAGCCCCACGCTCCCCTGGGCTTCGAGGGTGTAGTCGCCTGTCACGAGCCGGAGTGCATCGCTGTGAAGGCGAGCGTCGTGCAGCTGTGTGAGTGCCGAGAAGGATTCCACCGGCGTCGGCTCCGGTTCGAGCCCGACCCACGACCCGAGGAGCGACGTCCCGGGCAACCTCCCCCCGGTGACGCGCAGGTGACCGACCCCGTTCCCTTCTTCGAAGCGCGGGCCTCCGCGCCAGGGGACCCGCAAGGGATCCCAACGCATGCGCAACGTTCCGAGGTCGGCGTCGGTCTCGGGCCCGCGGCCGTCGAGCGCCGAGAGCAAGGAGGCGAAGTCGACGCCGTCGACCCGGGTCGCCAGGTCGAGCCGCATGCCACCCCGCAGCCAGGCGACGCCGCTCACGTGCCAGTTGCCCCCGAAACCGCGCACGTCGAGCGACGCGATCTCAAGACGGCCATCGCGGTAGATGAAGCGCGCGCGGGCGTCGCGGCCCGACCACCAGACCGCGCCGACGCGGCGCGCACGCGCGAAGCCATCCAACAGTTCGATTCGTTCCGGCGTCTGGACGAGCCGCCCGCGGACTTGCAGGGGGTGGGTATGCCAGCGGCCGTCGCCGCCGGTGGCGTTGCCCGAGAGGACGAGTGGCGCCGAGTGGTCGGCGTCGAATCGGCCGAGGGTCAGGGTCTTCAAACGTACGACGGCGGTGAGCTTCGCGCCCTGGACGATGCGGATCTCGCCTCCGCCGGCCTCGAAGGCCGGGAGGTCCGAGAGGTTGCCCCCCTCGCCCGGTTGGAAGACGGGAAGGAACTCGCCCCCTGGGCCCCGGTGCAGCACGATCTTCGGGTCTTCGAAACGCACGACCCGGGCGCGCAGCTTGCCGTGAATCAAGGGACGTCGGCGCAACTCGATCTCGGCGGCGGCGGCGCTGCCGAGGCCCTCGATCTGGATCCCCTCGATGCGGAGCCGCACCGTGCGCCCGAGCTCGAGTTGGACGCGCTCGACGTGGATCTCGCGCTCGAAGCCTTCGCCCGCCATGGCGGCAAAGGCCTCCGGCGAAAGGGCATGGGAGAGCGTGAGCGCAGCCGAGATCGCCAGGGCGATGCCGACGAGGACGCCGCCGAGCAGCACCATGCGCGTCGCGCGCAGGCGGAGCAGCGCGCGCAGATCGAGCCTTTGCCGTCGAGGGGAGGGCATGAAGAGCCCATCGGCGCGGCGGGGATGCCCTTGAGTGAGGCTGTCGGACCGAGGCCCCTCGAGCGGAAGGTTCCGTCAGCCGTGCGCAACGGGCCCGCAGCAGGGGCGCAACGCGCGCTCTTGGGGCGGCAGGCCCGGCCGCGGCTACTTGATGGCGCCCGACTCGCGAAGCTTTCCGAGCTCTTCGCCCGAGAAGCCCCAGTCGGCCAGGGCCACGTCGGTGTGCTCGCCGGTGTGGGGCGGCGGGCGCTGGATCTCGGCCTTCGTGCGGCTGTAGCGCGGCGCTGGGCCCGGCTGGTGGATCCCTTCGATCTCGACGAAGACGTCGCGAGCCGTGTTGGCCGGGTGCTTCACCGCCTCGGCGGGGGAGAGCACGGGTGCGAAACAGACGTCGCTGCCTTCCATGATTTCGCACCACTGGTCGCGGGTCTTGCTCTTGAAGATCGCGCGCAGGCGATCCTTCAGGGGCTCCCAGTTCGTGCGGTCCATCTGGTGGGGCAGATCGGCGTCGGCGAGGCCGGTCTTTTCGAGCAGCTCACGGTAGAACTGGGGCTCGATGGAGCCGATCGACACGTACTCGCCGTCGCTCGTCTCATAGACCTCGTAGAAGTGGGCCCCGGTGTCGAGCACGTTGGTGCCGCGCTCCGGGTTCCACACGCCCATGTTTTGGAACATGTAGAACATGGTCGTCAGCGAAGCGGCGCCGTCCACCATGGCGGCGTCCACCACCTGGCCCTGGCCCGAGCGCTCGCGTTCGAGCAGCGCGCAGACGATGCCGAAGATCAGGTACATCCCACCGCCGCCGAAGTCGCCGACGAGGTTGAGGGGCGGCAGCGGCGGCTCGCCCTTGCGGCCGATCATGCCGAGCGCGCCGGACTGCGCGATGTAGTTGATGTCGTGGCCCGCTGCCTGGGAGAGGGGGCCCTCCTGGCCCCAGCCCGTCATGCGGCCATAGACGAGCCGCGGGTTGCGGGCGAGGGCGACGTCGGGCCCGAGGCCGAGCCGCTCCATCACGCCGGGGCGGAACCCTTCTTGAAGGACATCGGCCTGCTCGACCAAGCGGAGCACGGCCTCGACGCCTTCGGGGTGTTTCAGGTCGATGCCAACGCTGCGGCGCCCGCGCGCCAGCAGGTCGGAGCTCGGGCCGGTGGGGATCTCGTCTTTCACGTTGCCGGCGCGATCGATGCGCAGCACGTCTGCGCCCATGTCGGCGAGCATCATGGCGGCGAACGGGCCGGGGCCGATGCCTGCGATTTCGATGACGCGGATGCCTTGTAGGGGGCCGGGCATGGGAATCCTCTCTGGGAGCTGGGCTGGAGCCAAGCGGCTAGATGGTCAGGCCAAGCTGTTCGGATTCTGGAGTGTCAGGCCAGACTTCTTGGCTTCTGATCTGCCCTGAGGGCAGATCAGACTTTTTCCAAGATATGAATCGCACAAGCCGACCCGAGGCCGATCACGTGGGTCATGCCCATACGGGCGCCCTCGACCTGGCGCTTCCCGGCTTCGCCACGCAGATGGGTCGAGACCTCGTAGATGTTCGCGATGCCGGTGGCGCCGAGGGGGTGGCCCTTCGAGAGCAGCCCACCCGAGACGTTCACCGGAGTCTTGCCGCCGAGCGCGGTGGCGCCCTCGTCGATCATCTTCCCGGCCTCGCCGTCGCCGCACAGGCCGAGGTTCTCGTAGTGGAGGATCTCCGCGGTCGCGAAGCAGTCGTGCAGCTCGACGAGGTCGATGTCGTCGGGGCCGCAGCCCGCCTGCTCGTAGGCGCTCTTGACCGCGATGCGGGTGCAGGTGTTGACGTCGGGCATGACGAGGTCGCGCTCCTGCCAGGGGTCGCTCGCCAGCGCCGAGGCCTTGATGCGGACCGCGCGGTCCATCAGGCCGAGCTCCTTCGCCTTCTTCTCGGAGGCGATCACCGCGGCGGCCGAGCCGTCGACGTTCACCGAGCACATCAGCTTCGTGTTCGGGTAGGCGATCATCTCGGAGCCCATCACCATCTCGAGAGGCGTCTCCTTCTGGTACATGGCCTTCGGGTTCAGCGTCGAGTGGTGGTGGTTCTTCACCGACACCTTGGCGAACTGCTCGAAGGTCGTGCCGTACTTCGCGCTGTGCTCGTGGCCCGCCTCGGCGAACACGGCCGGCATCAGGCCGGAGCCGAGCAGGCCCTCCTTCGGGATGCCCTTGCCGCCGCCACCACCACCGAGCAGGCCCTTGCCCATCTGCTCGGCGCCGACGGCCATGACGAGGTCGTAGACGCCGGCCTTCACGCTCATCCACGCGTCGCGGAACGCGGTGGCGCCGGTGGCGCACGCGTTGGCCACGTTCACGACGGGGATGCCGGTCTGGCCGATCTCCTGGAGCATCCGCTGGCCGACCATCGCACCGGCTTGGCCGAGGTTGCCGCTCCACAGGGCCTGGATGTCCTGGATCTTGAGGCCCGCATCGTCGAGGGCCAGCAGCGCCGACTCCGCGGCGAGGTTCGGGACCGAGCGCTCCGGGAAGCGGCCGAACTTGATCATGTCGATTCCGACGACGTAGACGTCTTCGCTCATGGTTTATCCCTCGGGTTCAGCCGTTGGCCGGCTGGAAGAAGTAGGAGATGTAGGAGTTGCCCTCGCGGTCCTTGCGGCCGAGCGCATCCTGGTAGACGACCTCGACGGGCATCCCGAACTGGATCTTCTCCGGGTCCGGGTCGATGCCGATCAGGTTGCCCTTCACCGTGCCGCCGCCGTCGAGGTCGACGATCGCCGAGACGTAGGGGACCTCGATGCCCGGGAACGAGCGGTGGACGATCGAGTAGACGTAGAGCTTGCCCTGGTTCGAGAGCTTCACGGCGTCGAAGGAGCCGCGCGTGCCGCACTTGGAGCAGACCTCGCGCTCTCCCAGGAAGATGGAGCCGCAGCTCCCGCACTTCTGACCCTCGAGATAGGGGTCGCCGTTCTCGGGGAGCTTCAGGTAGGAAACGACCGGGAGCGGCTGAGCCTCCTCCGCCATGGGGGTCCTCACTTTCGGGGCGCGCGAGCGGCGCGGTCTCGGGCGCCTTCGGCACCCGTTGATTCTGGAGTCAACGCCGAGCATGGTGCGCGGAACCGCCACGGAGGTCAAGGCCGGAGAGAGGCCTCCGAAGCGGGGCGCGGGCCGAGGGCCTGGTCGTTCAAGCGCCAGTCGTGCTCGTGGAAGCGGACGGTGAACCCTTCGGTTGCAGCCCGCGCGGCGGCTGCGGCGGCTTCGGGCCCGGCGTGGTCGGCGACGAAGGCGAGCAGCGATGCATCGCCACCCCGGCGGCTCTGCCACTTCGTGAAGTCGCCCTCGTACCCATCGAAGATCGCCGAGAGCCACGCCGTCCGGGTCGCCTCATCGAGGCGGAAGTTCCGCGCTGCGGAGAGGAAGCGCCGGGTCTCGTGGGCGAGTTGCTCGTCGAGCCGAGCCGGGTCGAAGGCCTGGCGCGGGAGCACCGGGCAGCCGAGAGACGCGCAGTTCAGCGCAAAGTGGATGCGGGGGTCGGGGAAGCCGCGTCGGACGATCCGGTTCTCGAGCGTGTAGAGGCTCGTCGACCGGCCGCCAAGCGGGAAGCGGTAGCCGTAGAAGAAGCCGGCGCCCTCGGGCAGCGCCGCCGTCCACCAGGCCTCGATGTCCCGGACACTGGTGATCGGGTAGTGCTCGAGGACGAGGCGAAGCGCCACGGCGTTGTAGGCATTGAGCCAGTAGGCGAGCCGCGCGTTTGAGTTGGCGAAGAGCGCCGGGTGGCTGACGGGGCTGTAGGCCGCGAGCTGGCCCAGATAGGTGCCGAGCACGAAGGGCTCGCGGCCGAGCGCGGCGTAGTCGACGAGCCCGTCTTCGTCGACGAAGCGTTCGAGCACGCGGTCGAGACCCGCGTGGGAGAACTCGGTGGGCGGCAGGGCCCGAGGGTTCGGCAGCTGGAGCGGGTGGATCGTGCTCGCGCAGCCCGAGAGCCCGAGCAGCAGCAGCAGCGCGGCAACGTGGCTCGGCCGGATCATGGGCGGCTGGGGAGGGCGTTCACGCGCCAGTCGTAGGGGAGGTAGACGAGGTCCATTCGGTCCGCGTATTCGAGGAGCCACGCTCGGTCGGCCTCGGGCGCGTGCTCGGTGACGAAGGCGACCACGCCTTGTGCCTTGCCGAAATCCTCCGCGAACCAGTCGAAGATCTTCGAGAGCCGGACGTTCTCGGGCGCGCGCGCGATGGCCATGCCCTTCCTGGCGTCGGCCAGGAACTCGCGTGTCTGCTCGTCGAGCTGGCGATGGAGTTCGGTGGCACGGAACGGTTCGCGGCGCAGCGACGGGCATGAGGTCGAAGCGCAGACGATGGCGAAGTGGATGCGGGGCTCTCCCATGGGGCGCAGGATCCGATGCTCGATCTCGTCGAGGGTGACCTCGTGGCCGCCGACCCGGCCTGCCGACTTCTTCCACACGGGTCGCCACAGGTTCCCGAGGTCGCGGATGCTCTCGACCGGGCCCTCGCGCACGATCCAATCGAGGGCCAGGACGTTGTAGGCGTTGATCCAGAAGGCGAGGGCCCGGGCGCCTTCGAGGGGCGACGGGTTGGAAGTCTCGAGGCTCGCGACGACTCGGCGCCAGTCGGGGTCGCTGCGCAGGCCCGCGTAGTCGATGCGCGTGCCTGCGGTGTCTTCGACGGCCCGGGTATGGCGGGTCAGCTGTTCGGCGTAGGTCTCGACGTCGAAGGCCATCGCTGGGCTCGACCCGGCGACGACCGCGGCAAGGAGGAGGGCCGTTCGGTTCATGGGGGTTGGACGTCGGCCGGCCCTGAGGGTTTCAACACGTGTGGATTCTCACCAGCGAGGGCGTCAACACCTGTGGATTCTCGCCAGCGAGGGTTTCACCCGCGGAGCATTTCCACGGTGCGCAGGAAATTGCCACCGAGGATCTTCTGCACCCGCTCCGGCGACCAGCCGCGCTGGAGCATCCGGTCCGCCACGCGAGGGAGATCGAGGCACGTCGTGAGGTCGCGCGGGGGGCTGATCGCTCCGTCCCAGTCGCTACCCAGGGACGCGTGATCTTCGCCCACGGTGTTCACGATGTGTTCGACATGATCCACCACGGTCTCGGTGGTGCAGGGCGGCTTCCCGAGGAAGCTCTCCTGGTACATGACGCCGATGGTGCCGCCGAGGTCGGCGACGGCGCGCAGCTGCTCATCGTCGAGGTTTCGCCAATGCGGGTGGACACCTGTGACGCCGGTATGGGTGACGAGCACCGGCTGGCTCTTGTCGTGGACGGAGAGCGCATCGAAGAACCCGGCGCGATTGATGTGGGCCAGGTCGAGGAAGATCTTCTTCTCGTTGAGGCGCCGGACGTAGTCGCGCCCGAGGTCCGAGAGGCCCTCGTCCTTGCGGCGCCCGGCAGCCGGCGAGCTGGTGACCCCCAGGGTAGAGGAGGAAAGGTGGACGAGCGTGATGCGCAGGACGCAATCGTCTGCGATCAGATCGAGGCTCTCGAGTTCGCGGTCGAGGGCATTGCCGCCCTGGATTCCGATGAAGGCGCCGTGTTTCCCGGCGGCCCGTGCGGCTCGGTATTCGGCGACGTTTCGCACCACGGCGAACTGGTCCGAGACGGTCGCGAACAGCTTGCGGAGCCGGGCGAGGTTGGCGACGAAGGTCTCGGGTCGGCCGCCCCGGGGTCGGAGCGGGTTGGTCGTGATGACCCAGGTGCCGCCCGTGATCTGGGCCTCGAGGATGCGCGGGAAGTCCACCTGCCCGTAGAAGTGCCGACCGAGGAGCCCGCGCTCGTGGCGGCGCCGCAGGTCGTAGCCGAACACGCGATTCCAGATGAAGGTGTCGAGGTGGAGGTCGAGCACGTCGCTCGCCAGGTAGACCTCCACCGCCTCCCGCGAGATGCCGAGCTCGCGAGCCCAAGCGTCGGGGTCAGCACGGTGGTCGCGGAACTCGAGCTCGCCCATGCCCCAAGCCTAGCCCGACCCCCACCCCTGACGAAGGGGACGGTTCTGTTTGATGACGAAAGGGTGGGGCGGGACTTCGACGTGGGGGAGCCTGCGGCGAATGGCTCGCTTCGCACGGGTTGGAGGGTGCGCGGCGGTTGGGGTCGTCAGGGGCTCTGAGTCTTTTGGGGCGGTGGCTGCGCTTTATTTCGCCCCAGGCTCCCCCACGTCGAAGTCCCTTGGGGTGGGCGCTTGCGGTTCAATCAGTCGAGCGATTCGATTACCGCCATCGCCTCTCGCTGCGTGAGATGGCTCTTGTGGGCCAACGCGTTGGACGCCTTGCCTCCCCGTGCGCCGGCGCGGGCGATGCCGCCGCGGTAGTCGGGGAGGCGGGGTTCTGCGCGGTGGATTGCGAGGGGGCGGTCGGTCCAGCCGGCCTCGGTCAGCAATGTGGCGGTGGCGTCGTGGCCCGCGGAGACGACTCGGCCCTCTCGGAGCGCGAAGCCGCTCGGCGTCTCGGCCACGATTCGCTCCGGGGACACGGCGGCGCGCACTCGGGCCACTGCCTCCGGGTTGCCCACGTGGAAGACGAGCACCGGTGCGCCGCCGGTGATGACTCGCAGTTCCGGCAGGGCGAGCTCGGGCATCCCGACGAGGGCACCCGGCTCCTGGCCCGTCCGGCGGACCGATTCGAGGTAGATCATCGAGGCCACCACGAGACAGCCGAGACCGATGTAGAACCAGCGCAGCATGGGGCCCGTATCGGCCGTCGGCCGCTAGAACTCCACCACCGTGCGGATCGACTTGCCCTCGTGCATCAGGTCGAAGCCGTGGTTGATGCGTTCGAGCGGCAACTTGTGCGTGATGAGGGAGTCGATCTCGATCTTCCCCTCCATGTACCAGTCGACGATCTTCGGCACCTGCGTGCGGCTACGCGCGCCGCCGAAGGCCGTGCCCTTCCAGACGCGGCCCGTCACGAGCTGGAACGGCCTCGTGGAGATTTCTTCTCCGGCGCCGGCCACGCCAACGATGACGCTCTCGCCCCAACCCCGGTGACAGCACTCGAGAGCCTGGCGCATGGTGTCCGTGCGCCCGATGCACTCGAAGCTGTAGTCGGCACCGCCATCCGTGAGGTCGATGAGGTAGGCGACGAGGTCTCCCTCGACCTCTTTCGGATTGACGAAGTGGGTCATCCCGAACTGCTCGGCGAGCTCGCGCTTGGCCGGGTTCGTGTCGACGCCCACGATCTTGTCGGCGCCCGCCATGCGCGCGCCCTGCAGGACGTTCAGGCCGATCCCGCCGAGCCCGAAGACCACCACGTTCGCGCCGGGCTCTACCTTCGCGGTGTTGATCACTGCGCCGATGCCGGTGGTCACGCCGCAGCCGATGTAACAAATCTTGTCGAAGGGGGCGTCCGGGCGAACCTTTGCCACGGAGATCTCCGGCAGCACCGTGTGGCTCGCGAAGGTCGAGGTCCCCATGTAGTGGTGCAGCACGTCGCCGCCGAGCGAGAAGCGGCTCGTTCCGTCCGGCATCAGGCCCTGGCCCTGGGTCGCGCGGATGGCGATGCAGAGGTTCGTCTTGCCTGACAGGCACGCCTTGCACTGCCGACACTCCGGGATGTAGAGCGGGATCACGTGGTCCCCAGGCGCGACGGAGCTGACGCCCGCGCCGACCTCCAGGACGACCCCGGCACCTTCGTGGCCCATGATCGAGGGGAACAAGCCTTCGGGGTCCCTGCCCGACAGGGTGTAGGCGTCGGTGTGGCAGAGGCCCGTGGCCTTCACCTCCACCAAGACCTCGCCCGCCTTCGGGCCCTCCAGCTGCACGGTCTCGATGGCGAGAGGCTTGCCGGCCTCCCAGGCGACGGCGGCGCGAACGTCCAAGGCGATCCCTCCGGTGAGCCCGCAGAGTAGGGCGAGCAGGGCACCTCATCTACCGCGAGGGCAGGCCCGCTTCGGATTGCCGACCCCGGTCGGATGCCCGAAAGTCCGATCCGGGACCCAGGGGGATCCGAAATGGGCCGTGCCCGCTATCCGCAGGTCGAGCGCCCGCGCGAACGCAAGCCGCCCTGGCTGCGCGTGCGCGTTTCGCCTTCCCCCATCTACGACGAGACGCGCGCCATCGTGCGCCGCCACAAGCTAAACACCGTCTGCGAAGAGGCGAACTGCCCGAACGTCCGGGAGTGCTGGGCCAAGCGTCACGCCACGGTGATGATCCTGGGCGACGTGTGCACCCGGACCTGCTCGTTCTGCAACATTGCCACGGGGAAGCCTCGTTCCGTCGACGCCGGGGAGCCGGAACGTCTGGCTGAAGCGGTGGCAGAGCTCGGCCTCGAACACGTGGTGATTACGTCCGTCGATCGCGACGATCTGCCCGACGGGGGCGCAGGCCAGTTCGCGCGCTGCATCGAAGCCCTGCGTGCTGCGACGCCGAAGACCACCGTCGAAGTGCTCACGCCCGACTTCCTGCGCAAGGACGGCGCCCTCGAGACCGTCGTCGCCGCACGGCCCGACGTCTACAACCACAACGTCGAAACCGTCCCGCGCCTCTATCACGAGGTGCGACCCGCTGCCGACTACCGCCACTCGATGGCGCTGCTCGCTCGCGTGCGCCGCCTCGACCCGAGCATCTTCACCAAGTCGGGGATCATGGTCGGCCTCGGCGAGAGCGAAGACGAAGTGCTCGGCGTGATGGAGGACCTGCGCGCCTCGGACGTCGACTTCCTGACGGTCGGCCAATATCTCCAGCCGACCCTGGGGCACATCGGCGTCGATCGCTACGTGACCCCAGAGGACTTCGCAGCGTTCAAGCGCGCGGGGGATGCCCGGGGTTTTCTGCTCGTGGCGTCGTCGCCCCTGACACGTTCGTCGTACCATGCGGGCGACGACTTCCGGCGCCTGCGCGCCGCGCGTGAGCTGCAGGCGGCGACGGCCTAGGCGCTCACCAACCGCGGCGCTGCCGCGCGGATCGCCCGGTGGACCGGCGGCAGCAGCGCGGCGAACACGAACCAGAACGGCGCGTAGAGCAGCGTGATGTGGCCTCCGCTGAGGTCGCTCGCCCAGCCGTGCTGGTAGTGCCAAGGACGCAGCCCCATCTCCCAGTAGAACGCTCCGAACGCCCACTCGATGCCGTAGACCACGAGGACCGTGAGCGGGAGGCGAACGAGAAACCCGTCGAGGCTCAGCGTTCGCAGCAGAGCGAGCCCGGGCCCGAGCAGCAACCATGCCACGGTGTAGACGGGCACCATCAACAGCGAGACCTGGCCGCAAAAACTCCCGCCGGCGCCCTCGGACAGACCGGTGAAGACGATCTCGACGCACAGCCCGAAGGCTACAAACAGAGCGATGGCAGCGAGTTCAGCGCGAACCTTCAAGATGACTCTCCGCCGGTTTCGTCCGGCCGGCTGATGACCCCCTCGAGCCAGGCCACGTACTCTGCGGGCAATTCGTGAGCGCGCGCGCCGCGCAGGACGTGGTTGAGATACCAGTCGTAGGGCACGGGGTCGTCGGTGAGACGCTCCGAGACGTAGGCCTCGGCCTCGAACCGCGCACCGTCTTCGGCCACAACCGAGACGCCGACCCGCGCGTAGCCGCCTTCGTAGGGATCGAGCTGCGCGAGCGCCTCAGCGGCGAGTTCCCAGACCACGCCCCAGACCCCGGCCTCGGGGTCGGGGTCGGCCGCGAGGTTGGCCTTCGCGGAGCCATCCCGACCGCGCTTGTTGAACACCAGGCGGTGTCCCGCCAGCCGGGCCCGGCCTCGGGGCAGCGCGGCAGGCACCCGCGCGAGCATGCGCTCGGGGTGCATGTTCGAGCCGTAAGCGAAGACGAGGGTTCGGGACATCGGCATGCCGTCCGGCCAGCATAGCCGGAGCCCTCTACAGGGTGGAGGCCGGGGCGCCGATTCGTGGCTCATGTGGCTCGACCTTGCAGCTCTCGCAATTCTCGTTTCCGCCGCGGCCATCGGCCTGGTGCGGGGCCTGCTCGTCTCGTCGGTCCGGCTCGGCGGCGCGGTCGGCGCCTACGTCGGTGCATGGTGGCTCGCGCCTCAGGTGGCTCCCCTGTTCGAAGCGCGAGGTCTGTCCGGCATGTTGGCCGTGGCCGCCGGGGGGCTCGCGGCCTTCTTCGTGTTGCTCCTCTCCGTCGAGATTCTTGCCGCGGTGGTCAAAGCCTTTGATCGGAAGCGCCGTGGCGGGCAGCCGCGAACCGCACCCGACCGCCTCGGCGGTGCCTTGGTCGGCGCCGTCGCCGGCGCGGCCTTCGCGGTGCTCATCGGGTGGTTCGGAATCACGTTGGATGTGCTGCGCACCCAGACCGGGAACGAAGCGTTGCCCTCCACCGAGGGCTCGCGTTTCGCACCGATCGCGCGTTCGACGATCCGGAACCTCGGAGAGTGGGTGCTCGCCGACCAGGGCCCGACCGGTGCGGCCGTGGCGCGCGCTGCCAGCGACCCCGCCGAAGCTCTCGAACGCCTGGAGCGCCTGCTCGGGAACCCCCACCTCGAATCGCTCCGGGACGACCGTCAGTTCTGGCAGCAGGTGGAGAACGGGCGCTACCGCACGGCGGTGGAGCGTTCGAGCTTCCTCGCCCTGGCCTACGACGGCACGACCCGTCGCGAACTCGCGGACCTCGGGTTGATCTCGGAGGAGGCCGCCGCCAGCTCGCGCGCCTTCCGCGACGCCTCGGCCGAGGCCCTGGCCGCGGTCGGCCCGCGGATCCAAGCCGTGAAGCAGGACCCGGCCATGGAGCGCCTCACCCTGGACCCGGAAGTCCAGGAGATGGTCTACGCCAACGACACGCTCGGCTTGCTGAGCCACCCGGACGTGCGTCAGGTGATCGCCCGCGCGCTCGCGGGCCCGGGCCCCGACGCCTAGGGCCCCGGGTTTCCCGGCTTCAGCGCCGAGTTGCGTCGCAGGTGACGCACGGCATCGGCGTACTCGTGACGTTCCTGGTCCAGGTAGCGGCCTACCGCTTCGGCGAGGCGCGCGTCGGCAAGGAAGTGGGCCGATAGGGTCGGCGTGGCATCGAACCCACGCAGTTGCTTGTAGTCGCCACCGGCGCCTGGCTCGAAGCGCGAGATCCCGTGGTCGATGCAGTGCCGGATCGCCTCGTAGTAGCAGACGACGAAGTGCAGGTAGCGGACCTCGCGCGTGCAGCCCCAATAGCGTCCGTAGAGCGCGTCTCCCTTCTGGACATTGAGGGCGCCGGCGATGGGCTCGCCGTTCTCGAGTGCTACGGCGAAGCAGAGCCGATCCCGGAAGCGCTGCCGCAGGAGTTCGAAAAATTCGCGGTTCAGGTAGCGCCGGCCCCAATGGTGGCGGTCGACGTTGGCGCGATAGAACTCGAACATGGGCTCGAACCAGGCCTCGTCGATCTCGTCGCCCACGGCGACCCGCACCTCGATGCCGGCCTCGGCCACACCGCGCAACTCGCGGCGGATCTGGTTGCGGCGCTTGCTGCGGAAGCGCGCGAGGTAGGCGTCGAAGTCGGCGTAGCCCTCGTTGACCCAGTGGTATTGCATGCCCACCCGCGCCACGAACTCCGACTTCTGGAGCACGCCCAGCTCGTCGGGCTGGCAGAAGTTGACGTGGACGCCGGAGAGTTCGTTCTCGCGGCAGAGGCTCACCAGGGCCTCGCCGAGCGTTGCGATCGCCTCTTTGCGTTCCTTGCGGCTGAACTCGGGGGCGGTCAGGAAGCGTGCACCGCTCACCGGCGAGAACGGGACACCGACCAGCAGCTTCGGGTAGTAGCGGATGCCCGCGCGCTCGGCGGCGTCCGCCCAACCCCAGTCGAACACGAACTCGCCCTCGCTGTGCCCCTTCAGGTAGAGCGGCGCGGCGCCGACCATCCGGCCCGCATCGTCGTGGAGTGTGACGGGCCGCGGCAGCCAGCCCGACTCGCGGCCGAGGCAACCGGACTCTTCGAGCGAGGCCAGGAAGTCCCATTCCAGGAAGGGCGAGCCGTCTGCGACGAGGGCGTTCCACGCATCCCGCGGAAGCTCTGCCACCGCCTCACCAACCCGCACCTCGGCCATGGCCCGCAGTCTAGCGGGGCCGAACGCTGAGCTATCGTGTCCCCATGCTGGCTTGGTGCGCTGAAGACCCTCCCAAGAAGCCGGCCCCCGTGGACCCGGGCCGGGGTCGCAGCGTCCTGACCCAGACGCGCCCCAAGGTGCGGCGCCCGCCGAAATTCAAGGTCATCCTCTACAACGACGATTTCACCCCCATGGAGTTCGTCGTCCAGATCCTGGAGCAGATATTCCAGAAGGGGCCTGCGGAGGCGACCCAGCTGATGCTCGGGATCCATAAGAACGGCTTCGGGATCGCGGGTGTGTACGTTCTGGAGGTCGCGGAGACCAAGCTCGTGGCCGTGCATCAGGCGGCCGAGAAGATGGGATACCCGCTGCGGGCGGGCGTGGAGCAGGAATAGATGGCAAGCCTCGGGCGAGAGCTACAGCTGACCCTTCAGGTGGCGTTGCGAGAAGCGGCGGTGCGCCGCCACGCCTACGTCACCGTCGAGCATCTTCTCTACGCGTTGCTCCACGACGAGCGGGGTGTCCAGGTGCTGTCCGCCTGCGGTGCCGATGTCGCCGCCCTGAAGACGGCCTTGCAGCGTTTCTTCGCCGAAGACGTGGAGGTCGACACCGAGGCCGTCCCCGGGGAAGCGCGCCAGACCCTGGCCTTCCACCGCGTCGTGCAGAGCGCCATCGCCCACGTCGAGTCCGCTGAGAAGGAAGAGGTCGAGGTGGACGACCTTCTCGCGGCGATCTTCCAGGAGCCCGATTCCCACGCCGTGACCTTGCTGCGTCAGCAGGGCGTGTCGCGCCTCGACGTGTTGAAGTTCGTTTCCCACGGCATTGCGAAGGTGCCGGGCCTGGATGGCAACGAAGAGGAAATCTCCCCCGGCGGTCCGGGGCTCGAAGGCTTCGACGAAGAAGGCGAGGAGATCACCGACCCGCTCGAACTCTTCGCGACCAACCTGACCGAGCGCGCCTCGGCGGGAAAGCTCGACCCTCTCGTGGGCCGAGAGAACGAACTCGAGCGGATGGTCCACGTGCTGGCACGCCGCCGGAAGAACAACCCGATCCTCGTGGGCGAGACGGGCGTGGGGAAGACGGCGCTGGCCGAAGGGCTCGCGCTCCGAATTTTCGAGGGACGCGTCCCCGCGGACATGCAGACGGCCGAGATCTTCAGCCTCGACGTGGGCGCGCTCGTCGCGGGCACGCGCTATCGCGGCGACTTCGAAGCGCGCTTCAAGGCGCTGATCGCCGCCGTGCTCGAGCGCGACAACCCGATCGTCTTCATCGACGAGATCCACTCGATCCTCGGCGCGGGGGCGGCCCAGGGTGGGGCGGTGGACGCTTCGAGCATGCTGAAGCCGCTGCTGGCCTCGGGCGAGCTGCGCTGCATGGGCAGCACGACCTACGCCGAGTTCCGCCACTTCGAACGCGACCGTGCGCTCTCGCGCCGCTTCCAGCGCATCGACGTCCACGAGCCCTCGAGCGACGAGACGGTGCAGATCCTGAAGGGCCTCGCCCCGAAGTACGAAGAACATCACGGCGTGAAGTTCACCAAGCCGGCGCTCGAGGCGGCGGTGAACCTCTCGGTGAAGCACATCCAGGATCGCTTCCTGCCCGACAAGGCCATCGACGTCATGGACGAGGCGGGTGCTGCGATTCGGCTCGGCACGAAGAAGCGCAAGAGCGTCGGCGTGCCGGACATGGAGCAGACGGTCGCGCGCATCGCCGGCGTTCCCGTGGCCCAGGTTTCGACCCAGGACAAGATTCGCCTCGAAAATCTCGAGCCCGATCTGCAGAAGGTCGTCTTCGGTCAGGATGCTGCGATCCACACCGTGGCGCGTGCAGTGAAGCGGGCGCGTGCCGGCCTCGGGAACCCCGAACATCCGATCGGTTCGTTCCTGTTCACCGGGCCGACGGGCGTCGGCAAGACCGAGCTCTCGAAGCAACTCGCCAAGACCATGGGCGTGCCGTTCCTGCGTTTCGACATGAGCGAGTACACCGAGCGGCACTCCGTGGCGCGGCTGATCGGCGCGCCCCCGGGCTACGTCGGCTACGACCAGGGCGGCCAACTCGTGGAGGGGATCCGCAAGAACCCCTACACGGTGTTGCTACTCGACGAGATCGAGAAGGCCCACTCGGAGGTCTTCGACGTGCTGCTCCAGGTCATGGATCACGCGACCCTGACCGACAACATGGGCCGCGCCGCCGACTTCCGGCACGTGACGCTCATCATGACGAGCAACGTCGGTGCGCGCGACGCCTCGCGCCGGGCCATCGGCTTCTCCGGCGGCCGGAAGGGCGGCGAGGGCACGGCCTTCGAGCGCATGTTCAGCCCGGAGTTCCGCAACCGCCTCGACGCCGTGGTGCAGTTCGAGGCGCTCACGCCCGAGGTCATGGGCCACGTGGTCGAGAAGTTCGTGAAGCAGGTGGAGGGGCGGCTCGCGGAGAAGGGCATCTCGCTCGAGCTCACCGACGCGGCGCGCGGTTTCCTCGTAGAGAAGGGCTATGACCCCGACTTCGGCGCCCGTCCCCTCGATCGCGTGATCCAGACCGAGCTCGAAGACCGCCTCGCCGACGAGATCCTCTTCGGAGACCTCGACAAGGGCAGTTCCGTGACCGTCGACTGCGACGGCGACCGCCTCCTCTTCCGCTTTGATGACGAAACCAGGGCCTGTGTCAGGACGCCAGCGTCTTGGTGGTTTCGTCATCAAAGAGAACCGTCCCCTTCGTCAGCGGCTAGACCTCGGCGCCTAGGCGTTCTTTCCAGCGGCCGCGGCGGAAGACGATGGCCAGGATTGTGCCGCGGGCTACGTGGTCGAAGACGAGGCACCACCAGACCCAGATCACCGGCAGCTCGAAGACTCGGGTCACGAGATAGGCCAGGGGGACGCGGAAGACCCAGTTGCCGATGCCGGCGGCGATGAGCGGCGTCATCGTGTCGCCGGCACCGCGCAAGGCGCCCGCCAGGGTGAAGTGCAGGCCGAGCAGCGGCTGCGACAGGGCGAGCAGCAGCATGAACGGGATGAGTTCTGTGATGACGCCTTCGTCTACGCTGAAGGCGCGTGCCAGCGGCTCGCGGCCGATGGCGAAGATGACACCCAGCACGATCGAAACCTGCACGGCCATGCGTACGGCGCGCCAGCCCGCCCGTGCGGCGTCTTCGGGACGGCTCGCGCCGAGGGACTGACCCACCAGGGTCGAGGACGCGACCGAGAAGCCGACGCCGGGGATCCAGGTGAAGGAGAGGATCCGGATCCCGATGGTGTAGGCCGCGATCGCCGCGCTGCCGTACGTCCCGAGCAAGGTGAAGTAGGTCATCATCGCCGAGTTCATCAGCACGCGTTCACCCACCGCAGGGAGCGAGATGCGCACGACCTGGGGCAACACGGCGCGCGCGGCGATGAAGTGGCGCGGCCGCAGCCGCAGCACGGGGTCGGTTCCTTTCCGCAGCACGGCGGCCACGAACAGAACGAGGCCCAGGACGAGAGATACGACGGTCGCGATGCCGGCGCCGACGAGCTCGAGCCGCGGGAAGCCGAACAGGCCGAAGATCAGCAAGCCGTTCAGCACGGTCTTCACGACGGTGATGCTCGCGGCGATGATCATCGGCGTGCGGGTGTCCTTGACGGCCCGCATGGCGCTCTCGATGGTGAGGGAGACGGCCAGCAGCGGCGTCGTGCCGACCACGAGCAGCAGGTAGGGCACGGCCAGTTCCACGATCTCGGGCTGGGCATCGAGCAGCCCGAGCAGGAATTCCGGCGCCGCAAAGGCTACGCCCGTGATCGCGAGGGCGATCGTCAGGGCGACGACCAGCGTGGCGGCAAAGGCGCTGCGGGCGCGGTCGGGCTCCCCGGCTCCCACCGCCCGAGACATCATCGCCACGCAGGCGATGCCGATCGAGAAGATCACGGACTGGGTGAGCCAGACGTATTGGGTCGTGTAGCCGACCGCCGCGACGGCCTCGCGGGTGAGGCGGCCGACCATCGCGATGTCCACCAACGAGACGGCGCTTGCCAGGACCTGCGAGAGGATCACGGGCCAGGCCAGGCCCCAGATCTCGCGTTCGGGTTGCGTGCTGACGACCGCCGGCTCGTCGGTCGCGGCGTCCGGCCCGGTGGCGGTGGCGGCGGCAGCGGCGGCGGCGGCGAGCGCGGCGGAGGGCAGGGCCGGCGCGCCCTCGGGATCGCCGAGTTCGGCGACGTCTTCGAGGACTTCGTCGGCCGCGGCTTCGACGGCTTCGTCGCTGTAGCTCTCGTCGGGCTTTCCGTCGTCCATCTACTCGCCGGCGTGTCGCGCGTGTCGCAGTTCGGCCGGTAGTTGGAAGACCACGCCTTCATCGACCCGGGGCAGGGTGTCCAGCACGAAGCCATCCGGAGCGAGGGCGCGCAACCGTTCGATCACCTGTTCGACCAGGATCTCGGGGGCCGACGCTCCGGCCGTCAGGCCGACGCAGGCGACGCCTTCGATCCAGTCGGGTTGGATGTCCTCGGCCGTCTCGACCAGGTAGCCCCGGGCGCCACACTTTTCGGCCAGCTCGACCAGCCGGTTGCTGTTGCTCGAGGTCGGCGCTCCCACTACGAGCACGACCTCGGCCCCGCGCGAGAGATCCTTCACCGCGTTCTGGCGATTCTGGGTCGCATAACAGATGTCGTCCTTGCGGGGCAGCGCGATCTCTGGGAAGCGCTCGTGAAGCGCGGCCATGATCTCCGCGGTGTCGTCTACGGACAGCGTGGTCTGGGTCAAGCACGCGAGCCGCGTCGGGTCTTCGACTTCGAGCTTCGCCACGTCCGCCACCGATTCGACGAGGTGCATGCGCTCGGGCGCGTGCCCCATGGTGCCCTCGACCTCGACGTGGCCGGCGTGGCCGACGAGCACGATCTCGTGGCCTTTCCGGTCGAAGCGCTGTGCCTCCACGTGGACCTTGGTGACGAGCGGGCAGGTGGCGTCGAGGGCGCGCAGCCCGCGTTTGCTCGCGGCGTTGCGCACGGCGGGCGAGACCCCATGGGCGCTGAAGACGAGGTGGGCGCCCTCGGGTGCGTCGGAGGGGTCTTCGATGAAGACCGCACCCTTTGCGCGCAGCGACTCGACCACGTGGCGGTTGTGGACGATTTCGTGGCGCACGTAGACGGGCGGGCCGTAGCGTTCGAGGGCCAGCTCGACGGTTTCGATGGCGCGGTCTACACCCGCGCAAAAGCCACGCGGGCTGGCGAGAACGACTTCCATGGGAAGTCGGAAGGTAACAGAGCCTCGCCGGACGCGGCGGCCGGGCCCGAAGCACCGGCCGGGCTAGCGCCTGGCCGGGACCACGAGCACCGGGACCGAAGCCTTGCGCACGAGGCGTTCGGTGGTCGAACCCATGGCGAGGCGCTCCGACAGGGTGTGGCCCCGCGATCCGACGACGATCACATCGGCCTTGCGTCGCTTCGCCTCGGCGAGGATCGCCTCGTGAGGGACGCCGATCCGGACCTGCGTTCGTACCCGCGCGTTGCGCAGCCCCTCGGCCAGCTCGACGAGCGCAGCGCGCGCGTCGGTCACGGCATTGCGCCCGAGCTTCGTCACGATCTTGCGATTGACCGACGACCACGGGATCGATGGCTTGAGCTTCTGGGTCACGTGGATCAGTTCGAGTTCCGCCTCCGACCCGGCAAGTCGGCTGGCCTCACGCAGCGCACGGCGCGAAGCCGGCGAGAAGTCGATGGCCACCAACACCTTCTTGTAGGGGAAACCCACGGTACAACCTCCTGCCCGACCATTCGTACTGTGGATCGCGCGGGGTCGCCAGAGCCGCCACGGCCCGGCTCCCTGCTACACTGACGCCCGTCCGGCTCGCGGCCGGCACGCGCCCCCCAACCTCACCCCATCGAGGAACCCCCGTGTCCGATCTCGACTCGTTCCGCAGCGACGTAGCGGCCTGGCTCGAAACCAATGCCCCCGAGTCCCTGCGCGGCCGGGGCGCCAGCGCGCTCGAGGGCGTGTGGGGCGGGAAGAAGTGGGTCTACGCGAACCCCGACGCGAAGCTCTGGCTCGAACGGTGCGTCGAGCAGGGCTACACCGCGCCGACCTGGCCCAAGGAGTACGGCGGCGGCGGTCTCTCGGCTGCAGAAGCCAAGGCGCTCGGCCAGGAGATGGGCAAGCTCCGCGTCCCGCCGCCCCTGATCGGGTTCGGGCTCACGATGATCGGGCCGACCCTCCTCCAATACGGCACGGAAGAGCAGAAGCTCGAACACCTGCCGAAGATCTGTCGCGGCGAGATCCGCTGGTGTCAGGGCTACTCGGAGCCCGGCTCCGGCTCGGACCTGGCTTCGGTCCAGACGCGTGCCGTCCGGGACGGCGACGACTTCATCATCAACGGTCACAAGGTCTGGACTTCCTACGCAGACGAGGCCGACTGGATCTTCGCGCTCGTTCGCACGGACCCCGAGGCCAAGAAGCAGGAGGGCATCACGTTCCTGCTGATCGACATGGCTTCTCCCGGCGTCAGCATTGCACCGATCAAGCTGATCAGCGGCTCCTCACCCTTCTGCGAGACCACGTTCGATGACGTTCGCGTCCCCGTGAAGAACGTGATCTCCAAAATCAACGCGGGCTGGACGGTGGCCAAGGCTCTGCTCGGGCACGAGCGGACGATGATCGCCGACGCGTTCGGCGGCGGCGCCAGTGGGACGAGCAAGAAGCGCAAGGGGCTCTCGGACCTGGCGCGCGACTACCTCGGTGGCGACGGCGAGGTCGCCGACCCGTTGCTGCGCGACGAGGTCGCCCACATGGAGATGGACACGCGGGCCTTCCTGCTGACCCTCCAGCGCACCCGCGACGCCGCCAAGGCCGGCCATCAGCCCGGCGCCGAGACGTCCTTCTTCAAGATCCATGGCACCGAGCTGAACATGCGTCGCAGCGAGCTGATGGTCCGACTGGCCGGGCCCCAGGGCCTCGGCTGGGAGGGCGACGGCTTCGACGAAGACGAGCTGGCCCGCACCCGCGATTGGCTGCGCTCCCGCGGCAACTCCATCGAGGGCGGCACGTCCGAGATCCAGCTCAACATCATCGCCAAGCATGTGCTCGGCCTCCCGGACTAGGGCGGAGACAAACGATGCAGCTCGTCCTCACCGAAGATCAAGAACTCCTCGCCAAGACTGCCCGCGATTTCGTGGCGGAGAAATCGCCGGTCGCTCGCATGCGCGCGCTGCGCGACTCGAACGACGCCACCGGCTTCTCGAAGGCGCTCTGGAAGGAGATGGCCGAGCTCGGCTGGGTCGGCATCCCCTTTGCCGAGATCCACGGCGGCGCCGAGATGGGCATGGCGGAGCTGGCGGTGGTGATGGAAGCGCTCGGCCGCACGCTCGCACCCGAACCGTTCCTCTCCACGGTGCTGCTCGCCGGGCAGACGCTCGCGCTCGGGGGGAGCGAAGCCCTGCAGGCCGAATGGACGCCGAAGATCGTCGAGGGCGATGCGATCGTCGCGCTTGCCTCCGACGAAGCGCGCAGCCGCTGGAACCTCTGCCATGTGGAAACGCGCGCCGATGCCGAGGGGGACGGCTATCGACTGACGGGTGAGAAGATCCAGGTGCTCGACGGCCACGTGGCCGACCTGCTGCTCGTGTCGGCGCGGACCTCCGGCGCCGTGGACGACGCCGCAGGGGTCACGATCTTCGCCGTGCGACCCGACGCTGCGGGGGTGACGATCGTGCGTCAGAACCGCATCGATTCGCGCAATGCAGCGCTGGTGCGTCTCGACGGCGTGGAGGTTGCCGCCGCCGATGTCATCGGTGCCGTTGGCGAGGGCGCCCCGATTCTCGAAGCCGCCGCCGCCCGGGCGACCGTCGGTCTTTGTGCCGAGATGGTCGGCTCGATGCAGGAGGCCTTCGATCGGACGCTCGACTACATGCGCCAGCGCAAACAGTTCGAGGTGCCGATCGGTAGCTTCCAGGCGCTCAAGCACCGCGCAGCCCGCGAGTTCATCGCCATCGAGCTCTCGCGCACGGCCGTCATGGCAGCTGCCCGCGCCATCGACGCCGCCGACGACGAGGCGGCGGCGCTGGTTTCGCTCGCCAAGGCCCAGTGCTCCGAAGCCGCGATCCTAGTGGCGAACGAATCCGTGCAGATGCACGGCGGGATCGGCGTCAGACGAGCACGACATCGGCTTCTACCTGAAGCGCGCCCGTGCCGCCGAGCTGAGCCTCGGGGACGCTGCCTTCCACCGGCGGCGCTGGGCGGAGTGCCAGGGCTACTGATGCAGCAGCCTCGGGCCCGCGAATGAACTGCAGCGAGCGGTTGTTGGCCGCGTGCCGCGGTGAGCCGGTGGACCGGCCCCCCGTGTGGCTGATGCGCCAGGCCGGGCGCTACCTGCCCGAGTACCGCGCCTTGCGCAAAGGCGTGGCGTTCCTCGACATGTGTCGCGACGTCGACCGCGCCGTCGCGGTTTCGCTCCAACCCCTCGATCTGGTCGGCAGCGAGGCCGTGATCTTCTTCTCCGACATCTTCGTGCCGGTCTCCGGCATGGGCGTCGAGCTCGACTTCCAGCCCGGCCCCGTCGTGGCGGAGCCACTGCGCAGCCTCGAGGCCGTCGAGAAACTCGCGAACCCCGACCCGCGCGACTCCGTGCCCTACGTCTTCGAAATCCTGCGCACCCTGCGCGCCGAGCTCGAAACCCGCAACGTTCCGCTGCTCGGCTTCGCCGGCGCGCCATTCACCCTCGCCTGCTACCTGGTCGAGGGCCAGGGCTCGCGCCACTTCAGCACCCTGAAGCGCATGATGCACCGCGAGCCCGCCGTCCTGCGTGAGCTGCTCGGACGCTTGACCGAGATGACCGTGGCCTACCTGAACGCACAGATCGAAGCGGGCGCCCAGGCCGTCCAACTCTTCGACACGTGGGCAGGGCTGCTCTCGCCCGAGGACTACCGTGAGTGGGTGCTGCCCGTTCATCAGCGGATTGCGGAGTCTCTCGATCGCGCTCGGGCGCCTCTGATCCTCTACGTGACCGACGGGGGGCACGTGGTCGACTCCATGATCGAGGCGGGCCCCGACGTCGTTTCCCTCGACTGGCGTCTCGACCTGGCGGACGTGGCCCGGCGCGCGGGCTCGCGTGTCAGCATCCAGGGCAATCTCGACCCGACGGCCCTGCACGCACCGCGCGAGGAGATCTTCCGGCGCGTCCGCGACATCGCCGAGGCAGGGCAGGGCGCGCGCGGCCATATCCTGAACCTCGGCCACGGCTGCCACCCCGACACACCGGTGGAAGGCGTGCAGGCCTTCACCGACGCGGCCCGAGCCCTGGCCGACACTTCGGCCGGATGAGCGCGGTGGCTCCGTCCGCTGCTACCCGTGTCGATGCGCTGGTCATCGGTGCGGGGATCGCGGGCCTGGCGGCGGCCGCGACTCTGCGACGGGCTGGGCTCGACGTCCGTGTGCTCCCGAACACGTTGCGTGTCCCCGGCCCGGCGCGCGCAGCCTTCTCGGACCTGGAGCTCGAGTCGCAGCTCGTCCCCGCGGCGCCGGCGAATCGGCTGCGCGGCGTCTTTCACGACGGTCGGATCGTCCCGTTCCCCCTGGGCCCGGGCTCGGCGGCGCGGACGCCACTGGTATCGGCCAAGGGCAAGCTGCGTATCCTGTCCGAACCGTTCGTGCGGCGCGGCGACCCCACCGACGAGACCGTGGCGGAGTTCATCGGCCGCCGTCTCGGCGCGGAGGCGGTCGAGCGACTGGTCGGGCCCTTCCTGACCGGCGTCTACGGCGGCGACGAGCGCCGTCTCGGCGCGGAAGCGGTCTTCCCGAGCCTCGTCGAAGCCGAGCGGCGCAGCGGCTCCATCGTGCGCGGGATGTTTGCCGCACGGAACTCTGCGGGCGCGGCCGCATTGCCGGGCATCCATTCCTGCGCGGGAGGGCTCGGCGACTTGCCGGCGCGGCTTGCGGCGGACCTCGGTGAAGCCGTGGCGCTCGGGACGGAGGTTTCCTCCATCGCACGGGACGGCGCCGGGCTGCGCGTCGAGACTTCACGCGGCAACGAGGCACTGTGGTCGGATCGCGTCGTCCTCGCCGTGCCGGCCTACGTGGCGGCGGGGCTCGTCCGCGCGCTCGACGCCGAGGCGAGCACCGCCCTGGCCGGCATCGAGTACGCGCCGTTGGCCGTGTGCCACCTCGGCATCGACCCCACGCGCGCGAGCGAGCCCGTCGAAGGCTTCGGCTTCCTCGTTCCGCGCGCTGCCGGCCTCGGACTCCTCGGCTGCTTGTTCCTCTCGAACCTCTTCCCGGGTCGCGCCCCGGAAGGTCGCGCCCTGCTGACCTGCATGATCGGCGGTGTGCGCTGGCCCGAAGTGGTGGACGTACCTGACGACGTTCTTCGCGAGCGCCTCTACGCAGACCTCGATGTGACCCTCGGCCCGAGCGACCCGCCCGAGATCCTGCGCACCCTGCGCTGGGCGCGCGCCGTGCCCCAGCCCGGCCCGGATCACCCACGGCGCGTAGCCGGCGTGGAGGCGCGGCTCGCGGACCGTGGCCTTTCGGTCGCGGGTTCGTGGGTGCGCGGCGTGTCGGTTGCCGACACGTTGGCCTCGGGTGTCGCGGCTGCCCGAGGCCTGCTTCAGGCCTGACGCGTTAGAGCGCTCTCCGAACCATCCCTGCGACGGCCTCGACCCACCGCGGGTGTGTGTTCAAGGACGGGACGAGCGTGAGCGCTTCACCGCCGAGGCCGAGCCATTGCTCGCGGGCGCGGATCCCGATCTCCTCGAGGGTCTCGAGACAGTCCGCCACGAAGGAGGGGCAGAAGATCACGATGCGGCGCACCCCGCGCGCCGCGAGCTCCGGCAGCGCGTGGTCGGTGTAGGGGCGGATCCAGGGCGTCCGGCCGAGGCGCGATTGGAACGCGATCGAGTGGTCGTCGGGCCCGAGCCCGAGGGCGCCCGCCAGGCTCGAGGTCGTCGCATAGCACTGGGCGCGGTAGCAGCGCGCGAGCGAAGGGCCGGGTGCCTCGCAGCAATCGTCCCGGGAGAGGCAATGGCTCGCGGTCGGGTCGGCCGCGCGGATTTGCCGCTCCGGCAGGCCGTGATAGCTGAAGAGCACGTGGTCGGGTCGGGCCTCGGCAAGCACGGGCCGCGCGACCTGCTCGAAGGCTTCGAGGAAGCCCGGGTCGTCGAAGAAGGCCGGCAGGGTCTCGACCGGCGGCGCATGGGCGAGGGTATCCGCCGCGTCCTCCAGGCAGGCCACCGCGGACCCCGTCGACGAGTCGGCCCACTGCGGGAAGAGCGGCAACGCCACCACGTGGTCGACGTCCGCCGCGACGAGCCGCTCGAGGGCTTCGGGGATCGACGGGCTCCGGTAGCGCATCGCGAGCTCGACGACGTAGGCGTCACCAAGGGTCTTCGCGACGGCATCGCGCAGCGCGATCCCATGCACCCACAGCGGCGAGCCCCCCGGGCCCCAGATCTTGCGGTAGGCCGCCGCGGCCTTGCGTGGACGGAACGGCGCAATCACCAGATTGACCAGCAGCCAACGCGGCACCGCGGCGCTGTCGATCACGCGCGGGTCCGAGAGGAACTCTCGCAGGTAGCGCCGCACGTCGCGCGTCGACGGGGAGTCGGGCGTTCCGAGGTTGATGAGCAGCACGCCGGTTCGGCCATCGGGCATGGAGCGGAGCATGCCACACGCGTGGGGCGTGGCGATGGGGGGCGGCGGCGCTAGAACCCATCTCGCAAACTCCGACCGAGCCAGACGCTCCAGTTCGGCCCGAGATCAAGGCGCGAAATCGCAGTCCTGGCCAGCCACGGCGAGATTTCGGAACGCGGAGATCGGGGCGAAGGCGAGTGTCTGGCGACCGAGGGGTTTGTGAGACGGGTTCTAGTGGCGCTGCAGGGGGCGGGTTCGCCGCCAGCCTCCGAGCCATGCGGAGATCGCAACGTAGTAGGCGGGGAAGGCGAGGGTGAGTTCCGCCAGGTGGAAGGACGCGGTCGCCTCGCGGAACGCCACCGCTACCGCGAACACGATGACCCAGATCGTTCCCAGGGTGTTGGTCGTGCGCCTCAGGCGCGGCGCCTTGCTGGGATAGACGTATTTCAGCGGGACGAAGACGGCGATGGCCAGGGCGAGGAGGACCGCAGCGCCCGTCCAGGCGGCGACTTCGAAGATCCACAGGTAGAGCGCCACCACGTTCCAATAGGAGGGGAAGCCGAGGAAGAAGTCGTCCTCGGTCTTGGCGTTGGACTGCGAGAACCCGTACGCGCTGGCGAGGATCGGCGGCACGATCCAAACCCACGAGCCCACCAGGCCGGCCGTTACCACGAAGACCATGGGGACCAGGACGTAGTTGAAGAAGTCGACCATGTCGTCGAGGCGGCGCCCGTCGAAGCCGGGGATCACCTCGGAGACGCGCGCGCGGCGGGCCAGCGTGCCGTCCACCGAATCGATCGCCAGGGCTACGAGCATCAGCAGGGCGGCGCGGTGATAGTCGCCGGCGAAGATGGCGAGCAGCGCCATGGTCCCGACGACGGCACCCGTTGCGGTGAAGAGGTGGACGCTCCACGCCGCGGCCAGCTGTTGGCGCTCCGGGCGGGCTGTCTCGGCGGTTTCCGCCGGAGCTGCGTCGGTCTCGGGGCCGGTCATCCGGTGCCAATCCTACCCCAGCCGCTATATTGGCGATTCCCATGCCGATCCAGCCCGAGACCCGACATCGCCGCGAAGCTCACGAGTTCCTCCGCCAGGGCGGGGAAACCTTCCAGACGACCCGCCTGGAAGACGCGCTGGCCTGGGCTCGCAAGTACTCGATGTTCATGTACCCCTTCGTGACCGCCTGTTGCGGCATGGAGTTCATGTCCGTGGCCGGGCCGCGCTACGACCTCGACCGCTTCGGTTGTGCGCTCCCGCGCTTCTCGCCGCGCCAGGCCGACCTCCTCTGGGTCGTCGGGACCATCAGCCATCGCCAGGCTCCCATCTTGAAGAAGGTCTACGACCAGATGACCGAGCCCAAGTGGGTCATTGCCTTCGGAGCCTGCACGACTTCGGGCGGCCCCTACAACAACTACTCGACCGTCCAGGGCATCGATACGATCATTCCCGTCGATCTCTACATCCCGGGTTGCCCGCCGCGGCCCGAGGCGGTGCTCGACGGCTTGATGAAGCTCCAGGATCGCGTCCAACTCGAGCGCGTCCCCGCAGACGGGCGCCACCGCGAGATCGCGGACCTCGAACTCGCCCAACCCGAGAAGCCGGTCGCCTGACCGACCCCACCGCGAACCCGTGAGGGACGCGGGGCATCCAGGCCAGAGGGGGCCCGTGGCTGCGGAACGATTCGACGTCGTGGTGATCGGCTCCGGCCCGGGCGGTTACGTCAGCGCCATCCGTGCGGCCCAGCTCGGCATGAAGGCCGCCGTCATCGAGGCGGACCGCCCCGGCGGCGTGTGCCTCAACTGGGGCTGCATCCCCTCCAAGGCCCTGCTGACCGGCGCGGAGCTGATTGAGACCCTGCGCCAGAAGGGCGAGACCTTCGGCGTTCGCGCCGGGAAGCTCGAACTCGACTATGGCAAGGTCATCGACCACAGCCGCAAGTGCGCCGACCGCCTGGGCAAGGGCGTCCAGGGCCTGCTCAAGAAGAACCAGATCGAATTCATCGCCGGTCGCGGCCGCGTCGCCGGCAAGACGACGGTGGAGGTCGAGGGCGCGGCGCCGCGCACGCTCGAAGCCGCCCACATCGTGGTGGCGACGGGTTCGGGTGAACTCATCCTGCCTGGGCTCGAAGTCGACGGCGATGCGATCTCGACCTCTCGCGAGGCGCTCGAATCCAAGCGGGTCCCCGAGCGGCTCGTGATCATCGGGGCGGGCGCCGTCGGCGTGGAGTTCGCGTACGTCTACGCGAACTATGGCTCGCAGGTCACGATGCTCGAGATGGCGGACCAGATGCTGCCGGGCGCCGACCCGGACGTGGCCCAGGCGCTCCAGCGCGAATTCCGACGCAAGAAGATCGACGTCCAGCTCGGCACGCGCTTCGAGCGTGTGAAGAAGGTGAACGGTGGCGTGAAGATCGACGTCACGCGCGGCGAGGAATCCGCGGAGATCGACGCCGATCACGTGCTCGTCGCCATCGGGCGCACGCCGAACTCCGCAGGGCTGGGCCTCGAAGAGGCCGGCATCGAGCTCGACCGGCGCGGCTTCATCCCGGTGAACGAGAAGCTGCGCACCACGGTGTCGACGATCTCGGCCATCGGCGACGTGGCGGGCCCGCCGCTGTTGGCCCACAAGGCGTCCGAAGAGGGCGTGGCCGCCATGGAGTTCCTGGCCGAGGTCTCCCGCCCGCCGCTCGACCACTTCAAGATCCCGGGCTGCATCTACTGCCAGCCCCAGGTCGCGTGGATCGGCCGCACCGAAGCCCAGGCACGCCAGGAGTTCGGCGACGAGATCCGCGTGGGCAAGTTCCCCTTCACGGCCTCGGGCAAGGCCATCGCCACGGGCCACACCGCGGGCTTCGTGAAGATCATCGCCGAGCCCCGCTACAACGAGATCGTCGGCGCCCACATCATCGGCTACGGCGCCACCGAGCTCGTGGCGGAGATGGGCCTGGCGATGACGCTCGAAGCGACGACGGCCGAAGTCGCGGCCACGTCCCATGCCCATCCGACCCTGTCGGAGGCGATCCTCGAGGCGGCCCTGTCCGCCGAGGGTCGCTCGATCAACTTCTAGCGAGGAGAAAGATGGCCACGGACGTCGAACTGCCCTCCCTGGGTGAGAGTGTCGTCGAAGCCACCATCGGGGTGTGGCTCGTGAAGGAAGGCGATCGCGTCGAAGTCGATCAGCCTCTCGTCGAAGTCACCACCGACAAGGCCGACGCCGAGCTGCCCTCGCCGGTGGCCGGCGTGGTGGAGAAGATCCTCGCGGCGGAGGGCGCGACCGTGACGGTGGGCACCGTCGTGGCGCGCATCGCGGAAGGGGCCTCGGCCGGGGCGTCGACGCCGACGGCTGCCGCAGCCAAGCCGGAAGCCGAGCCCGCTAAGCCCGCCTCCAACGCCGCAGCCGATGCGCCTCGGGCGACGCCCGTGGCGCGCAAGATGGCTGAAGAGCAGGGGGTCGATCTCGCCAGCGTGCAGGGCAGCGGCGACGCCGGACGTGTGACCAAGCAGGACGTGGCGCGCCACGGCGCCGCCCCGCAGCCTCCCGCCGCAGCACCGGCGCCCCCGGCCCCCCGGCCTTCCGCGACCCGGCCCGCGGGCGGCGCGCTGCCGCCCTACATGACCTACGCGTTGCAGGAGGGCGACAAGGTCGTCCCGATGTCGCCCCTGCGGCGCATCGTCGCCGAGCACATGGTGCTCTCGAAGCGCACCAGCCCCCACGTCGGCACGGTGGCCGAGATCGACATGGGTGCCGTCGCGAGCCTGCGCGACGCCCACAAGGGTGGGTTCAAGAAGCAGAACGGCTACTCGCTGACGTTCCTGCCCTTCATCGTGGCCGCCACGGTGAAGGCGCTGCGCGAGTTCCCGGCACTCAACGCCTCGGTGGTCGAGGACTCCATCATCGAGAAGCGTGACGTGAACGTGGGCGTCGCGGTCGAGACCGAGAAGGGCCTCGTGGTCCCGGTGGTCCGCAATGCCGACCGGTTCTCGCTCACCGGCCTGGCCGCGGCGATCGAAGACCTCTCGAGCCGCGCCCGCAACCGCAAGATCCTGCCCGACGAGCTGCGTGGTGGCAGCTTCACCATCTCGAACCCGGGGCGTCAGGGAAACCTCTACGGCTTCGCGATCATCAACCAGCCCCAGGTGGGCATCCTGCGCATGGGCGAGATCGTGAAACGGCCCGTCGTGCGCGACCTCGACGGCGCCGAGGCCATCGTGGTCCGGCCCATGATGCATCTGGCGCTCTCGTACGATCATCGCGCCGTGGATGGCTCGCCGGCGAACGGGTTCCTGTTCCGTGTGCGAGAGCTGCTCGAAGAAGCCGACTTCGACCTCTAGAACGAGAATGGCCATGGCGTCCGAGGTTCACCCGATCGCAGTGCCGCCGGCGCCCCTCGCGGTCGAGTGGCTCGGCCGCGTCCCCTTCGCCGAGGCTCTGACGCTCCAATACGAGCGGGTCGCGGCCCGTCGTGCCGGGGAGTGCGGGGACGTGCTGCTCCTGCTCGAACACCCCTCCGTGGTGACCCTCGGCCGCAGCGCTCGGCCCGAGAACCTCCGCGTCGGGCGCGACGCGCTGGCCGCCCAGGGTATCGAGGTCCACGACGTTGCACGCGGGGGCGACGTGACCTGGCATGGGCCCGGCCAGCTGGTCGGCTACCTGATCCTCGACCTCGAGGCCCGCGGCGAGCCCGACGTCCACGCCCACCTTCGCCGGATCGAGGCGATCCTGATCGAGGCGCTGGTCGAGGCCGGCGTTGCGGCGGGCCGGCGCGACGGGATGACCGGCGTCTTCGTCGAGCCCTCCGCGCCGCCCCGCAAGATCGCGTCGATCGGGGTGGGCCTGCGGGGCTGGACGACGCTGCACGGCTTCGCCCTCAACGTCTGCAACGGCCCGGAGGGCTTCGCAAACATCGTCCCGTGCGGCCTGCACGGCGTCGAGATGACCTCCATCGAGGCCGAGCGGGGGAGGGCTGACGGGCCCGCCGAGGCCGAGGGGAGCGGACGCGTTGACGCGGCGACGCTCTGGGTGCAGGCCCGCGATTCCGTGGCCGAATCGGCGTGTCGGCACCTCGCCGGGGGGCCGACCATCGGCTAGATTGCTCGCGCCATGCCTGGCCGAGTCATCAAAGTCAAACGTCGAGAGAATCTCGGGTGGCTCGAACGCACCTACCTGCCGATGATCATCGCCGGCCTGGCGGTGACGGCTCGCCACTTCTTTCGGAACCTGCGCGGCTTCATCACGGGCAACCGGACGACCTTCGTGGTCCAGTACCCCGAGCAGCAGCTCGACTTCCCCGACTCCTTCCGGGGCCAGCCCGTGCTCGTCCAGCTCGACAACGGGCAGCCCCGCTGCGTGGCGTGCGGCCTGTGTGAGTTCGCGTGCCCCACGGATTGCATCAGCATCGTCCCCGGCGAGCTCGAGGGCCATGGCATCGAGCGCTACCCGGTGGCCTTCGACATCGACATGTCGCGCTGCATGTTCTGCGGTCTCTGCGAGGAAGCCTGCCCCGAGGAAGCGATCGTCATGAGCCGCGAAGTCGAACTCGGCAAGTTCACCCGCGGTGAGTTGATCTATGAAAAGAAGGCGCTGCTCGTGCCCGAGAGCAAGCTGAAGCGACGCCTCGACTTTCTGCGTTCGGAGTACGACCGGGAGCACGCGCCTCCCACGCCATCCGACGCCACGGACGACGCCTGATGGAAGACCACGGTTCCGCCGCCCTCGGCCGCCTCCTCGCGGCCATGCCCGAAGCGATTCAAGCCACGCACGCCGACCTTGGCGATGCCACGGCGCTCGTCGATCCCGCTGCCGTGGTCGAGGTGCTGCGCTTCCTGCGGGACGACGCGGACTGCGAGTTCGAGATGCTGACGGACCTGTGTGCCGTCGACTATCTCGGGGAGACGCCGCGTTTCGAAGTCGTCTATCACCTCTACTCCGTCACGAAGAACCACCGCCTGCGGGTCAAAGCACGGGTTGCAGAAGACCCGTGCGAGATCGCGACGGCGTGCGACCTGTGGCCGTCGGCGAACTGGATGGAGCGCGAGGTCTGGGACCTCTACGGCATCCGCTTCACGGGCCACCCCGAGTTGAAGCGGCTCCTCCTCTACGAAGACTTCGAAGGGCACCCCCTTCGCAAGGACTACCCGAAGGAGCGGCGTCAGCCCCTCGTCGGGCCGAGGAACTGATGTCCTCCGAACCCACATTCTTGACCGAGCGCCCGCGCGAAGGCCCGGAAGACGACCTCGAGCGCGACCTCCACACCGAACACCAGATCCTGAACATGGGGCCGTCGCATCCGGCGACCCACGGGACGGTGAAGTTCACGGTGGAGCTCGATGGCGAGACGGTCGTCGATTTGGACGTGGCGGTGGGCTACCTGCACCGCGGTTTCGAGAAGGAATGCGAGGCGGGCACCTGGTATCAGGCGATCCCCTACACCGACCGCCTCAACTACAACTCCTCGATCCTGTCGAACCTCGGCTACTGCATGGCGGTCGAGAAGCTGCTCGGGCTCGAGACGCCCGAACGCTGCCAGTGGCTGCGGGTCATGTCGTCGGAGTTGTCGCGGGTGGCCGACCACCTGACCCGCTGCGGCGCCGCCTGCCTCGAGATGCAGGCCATGACGCCTTTCATCTATGGCATCGAGGCCCGCGAACTCGTCTGGGATCTGTGCGAGATGCTGTGCGGCGCGCGTCTCACCTCGAACTACATCCGCATCGGCGGCGTGAAGCACGGCATGCCGAAGGATTTCGCGCGCACGGCTCGCGCCAACATCGCGACGATCCGCACGCTGCTCGCGGACTTCGACAAGGTCGTCACCCGGAACCGCATCTTCGTCGACCGGCTGAAGGGCACGGGCATCCTCTCGAAGGAGGAGTGCATCCGCTACGCCGTCACCGGGCCGCTGCTGCGCGCAGCCGGTGTGCCCCTCGACGTGAGGAAGGCCGAGCCCTACCTGGTGTACGACCAGATCGATTTCGACGTCCCCATCGGAGAGGTCGGCGACAACTACGACCGCTACCTCGTGTGCGTCGAGGAAATGCATCAGAGCCTGCGGATCGTCGAGCAGTGCCTCGAGCGCCTCGAAGACCTGGGCGATGGCCCGGTGAACGTCGACGACCCGCGCGTGCGTTGGCCCGCCAAGGGGCGTGTCTTCAACCACATGGAAGAGCTGATCCAGCAGTTCAAGGCCGTGACCGAAGGGCCGCGCGTCCCGGCCGGCGAGGGCTACCTGGCGATCGAGTCGGCGAACGGCGAACTCGGCTTCTACCTCGTCTCCGACGGCTCCGCCGTGCCCTGGAAGGTCCGCTGCCGCCCGCCGAGCCTCATCAACCTCGCGCCGCTCCCGCTGATGGTGCGCGGTGCGCTTCTGGCGGACATCATCCCGACCTTCGACTTCGTCAACATGATCGGCGGGGAGTGCGACCGCTAGTGGCGAACCCGACCCGCAAGGATGTCTGGAAGCACTTCGGCGAGCCCACGGATCAGGTGGGCAGCGCCAACGACCCGCGCACCACCGAGGAGCACGGCGTGCGCTGGAACGAGAAGTGGATCTACCGCGGCGAGGCCGGCGAAGCCGTCGATCGCGTGGTGCTCTGGAACCGCTACGACCTGCTGGGCGTCTTCCGCGTCTCGCCCGATGGCGAGGCCACGCCGGAGAGCCTCCCCGAGTAGGGGCCGTGCCCGGCTCGCCTCCGCTTCGGCCCTTCGGCCTCGTTCTCCACCACGACGGATCCTGGACCCACGGGGGCGAGCCCATCCGCCATCGCAAGATGCGCGAGCACTTCGATCGCCACGTTTGCTACCTGCCCGACGAAGAAGAGTACGTCGTTTTCGTGCGACACTTCCGCGGGCAGATCGAGGTGGAGGAGGCGGCGTTCTTCGCGCTGGGTTTCGACGCCCGCACGGGTGAGATCGAGCTCTCGGACGGAACGCGCGAGACCCTCGATCCGTCGACGCTGCGAAACTCGCCGATCGACGGCGCGTGGCTCTGCTCCGTGAAAACGGAGCTGGTGCCGGGCGGTCTGTCGGCGCGTTTCGAGCGAGCGGCTCATGCAGAACTTCTTGCCTGTGTTGAAGAACGAGACGGCCGATTCGGCGCCGTCTGGGAAACGGAGTTCCACCCCCTGGCCGAGGGCCTCGACTAGCCTGCTGCCCGCGCCAGCGTGAAGCCAAGCGCCACGGCCGCGAGGCCGCCGGCCACGCTCCCCGCCACGTAGAGGAAGGCTCGGCTGGCCTCGCCATCTGCAAGCAGCTCGAAGGTCTCGAGCCCGAAAGCCGAGAAGGTGGTGAAGCCGCCGAGCAGGCCGGTCACAAAGAAGAGGCGGACGGACGGCCCTTGGGCTCCGCCGGCGAGAGCTGCTGCGGCAACACCGATCGCGGCACAGCCGAGCCAGTTCACGCAAAGGGTTCCCCACGGAAAGCCCTCGCCCACGCGGGTCAGAACCCACGAGCCGAGCCCGAAGCGGGCGACGGCGCCGAGCCCGCCTCCGACGAAGAGCAACAGCCACTGCATGGCCTCCGGTCTAACGAACGGGGGGCGCAGCATGCAAGCGCGATGACGCCGGCCTGGTCCTACGCCTCCGGGCCGACGTAGGCCTCGTGCCCGCTTCGGCGCCGGTGCGCCGCGCCCGCCGCCAATGCGAACAAGCACCCGACCAGCGCGAGAGTCATGTCCTTCTGGCCGTCCCACAGGTCGCCCTGGGCTCCGACGAAGGCGAGCCCGAGGTCCGGGTCGACCGTGCGGGCCGCCCAGGACTCGATGATCTCGTAGAAGGAGCTGAGGGCGAGGATCGCGATCACCGGGATCACGAAGCTCCAGCCGCCGTGGACGTGGGTGACGCGCAGGGTCATCTCGCGCAGCGGATAGCCGAGCAGCAACCCGAAGGCGAAGTGGACCACGCGATCGTAGTGGTTGCGTCCGAGACCGAGCGCTTCCTGCAGCCACTGGCCCGCGGGCACGGCCGAGTAGGTGTAGTGGGAACCGATCGCGTGGAGAACCAGGAAGGCGAGGATCGACGCGTAGGAGACGTTCGAAAAGACGAAGCGCCGGTGGGTCGCCACGAGCGCACCGACAAGGAAGAAGACCAGCAGGTTCTCGAGCAGCCACGTCTCGCGCGAGACGGGAGCCATCGCCATCGCCGCCCAGAATGCGCCGTAGGCCCCGGTCGCCACCTGCAGGGAGCGGTTCTCGTGAAACGGAACTCCGACGGGAAGGTGAGGGTGTCGTTGGGCCATCGATCGAGGAGGGTACGCTGCGGATGGGTCCCGTCCAGGCGGGCCGGCGATCCGCCACGGCCTGGCGGGCCTCTCTTTCCCTCGGGGTCGTCCCCGACGACTAGTTGGAGGCTCTGAAGGCCCGCCCCGAAAGGCACCCACGATGGGGGTCGGCTCACTGAGAACGACACCGTCCGACGGGTCGACCGGAACCGATCCGAGGCCGTCCGACCGGAACCCGATTCGAGCCGACACCGGCGGTCGAGTCAGTGATCCGATCGAATCGGCCTTCGGCGAGGGCCCAGCGGCTCAGGCGCTCGAGCTCGCTCGCTTCGCGGTGGCACGCACGGCCTTCTTCTTTCGTCGAGGCGGCGTCGGGTCGATTGCGCGTTCGAGCCTTGTCAGCACGCGATCGGCGTCCTTTCGGGCTCGAGTCGCTCGTCGCTTGAACTCACGCTCGCCCCGAGCCTCGAGCCGACCGAGCTGATGGCTCGCTTCGCGCAACAGGCGAGCTGCCTTGCGCCGGGCGCTGAGCTCCTGCTTCACGAGGTCACGCTCGAGCCGTGTGAGGCCCTTACGGAAACGCTGGGAGTAGGCTTTCAGGGTCTTCGGGAAGTCGTCCTCGAGCCGAGCGAGCACCCCCTTCGTCTTTCGTTTGGATGTCTTGGTCTTTCGACTCTGGGCAGCTCGGCGGGGCGTCTTCTTCTGGGCGGCCATGGTTCGGTCCTCCGGTTTGGAAGGCATCTGTTCTGACTCCGGTCGAGTGCAAGCGCCGTTCCAAGTAGGGGCTCACCGCGAGGCGCCGGATCTCGGAGGCCGGACTCCGTGCTCTTGGGGGCTGTGACGACTCTCGCGGTACGTCCCGTCGGATCAGCTGGCCTGCCCGGGATGTTCGTGCAGTTCGGCAGCCACAAACCCCGAAGGGTGAACGGGAGGTCGGAACCGCCAGGTTCGAGGCGCAGCGCCTCGGTTGGTGACAGCATGCCCCGCAGACCTCGACGGAGCCGATCGAACGTCTCACGCGCTGGCACGGAGCTTGCGAACCAATGAGACGCATCCAAGGTCTAAGGGGAGAGCCGAGCATGGATTGGAACAAGATCGCGCCCTGGAATTGGTTCAAGGAAGAAGACCCGGCCGCGGCCGGCGTGCCGGACCGCGGGCCCGTCGGCCAGGAACTGGTTCGTCCGAGCTTGGACATCTCGGAGAGCAAGAAGGCCTACTCGGTTCGTGCAGAGCTCCCCGGGGTGGAACGCAGTGACGTGTCTCTCGACGTGAAGGGACACACGTTGGTGATTCGGGCCGAGAAGCGGCGCGAGGAGGAGGAGAGCGAGGAGGGCTACCACTGGGTCGAACGCTCCTATGGTCTCGCCCAGCGCGTTCTTTCGCTCCCGACCGACGCCGATCCCGACGCCATCGATGCGCGCTTCAAGAACGGCGTGTTGAGGCTCAAGATTCCGAAGCGCTCGGGCCGTGCGGCGCGAGGGCGAAGCATCGAGATCGGCAAGGGTTGAGCCGACCGATCCGTTCGAACGAGAGTCGGCACAGGTCGCCCAGGGGGGATTTCTCATGTTGAATCCGATCCGAAACATCGTGGTGCCCACCGACTTCTCGGCTTCGGCACGAGCGGCGATGGCGCGGGCAGCCGTCCTGGCGCGGCCCGACGGAGCTGCCATCCACCTGGTGCACGCCATCTCGGTTCCGAAGCTCTTCGTCCCGTACGAGGTCTCCGTTCCCGGCGCGGTCTGGGAGGCCGTTCAGCAGGCCGCTGAGGAGCGGCTGGAGGAGGCGCGCAAGAACCTGGAGGCGGACGGCATCGCCTCGGTGACCGGTAGCGTGGTCGATGTCTCCGATGTGACCAAAGCGATTCGAGAGGCGGTGGACGCCAATCATGCCGATCTGGTGGTGATGGGGACCCAGGGTCAGGGCAAGGTCCGGAAGGCTTTCTTCGGCAGCACGGCCGCGGACGCGGTCCGGTCGATCTACTGCCCGGTCATCGTCGTCAAGGAGCCCGCCAAGGCTGCGGCCGAAGCGATCCGACGGATCCTCGTCGCCGTCGACTCCTCTGCCGACTCCGATCGAGCGGTCGATGCCGCCACGGCGTTGGCAGGGCGCCTGGATGCCGCGGTGGATCTGGTTCACGCGATCGAGATGCCGCGAGCCTTCCTTCCCTCGGTCTATGCGTCTGCGCTCGGGGTCGAGATCGAGCAGCGGATGCGAGACTGCGGAAGCGAGCTGCTCGAGGGCGCGAAGCGCCAGGTCGCAGACGGGGGGCTCGTCGCCACCCTCCATGGGCGGCCCGGGCAGCCGCCGGAGGTGATCGCCGAGGTGGCGAAGGAGATCGGCTGCCAGCTGATCGTGATGGGCACACGTGGGAACACCGGCGTCTCCCGTCTCCTGATCGGGAGCGTGGCCGAGCGAACCCTGCGCGCGGCGCCGTGTTCGGTGATGACCGTGACGTCCAAGCTGCCGCGCGACCCTGACTGAACGAGGTCGGACGCCGCCGGGGTGATCTCGGGCTCGCGCGGTTGCGCTGCGCAAGCCGGTCCCCTCCGAGTCCGTTGGTGCAACACCTTGACGCTGCATCATTCTTCGGGACACTCCGCCCCGCGGCGCCGTAGCCAAGTGGTAAGGCAGAGGACTGCAAATCCTTCGCCGAATCCTTATCCAAAACGCCAACTAGACTAAAGGGAAGTGAAGTACCACGGAGGTAACCGTGCGACGCTTCACTAGGAAGTCCCAAGACGCCCCCCATCTAGCGCCCCGAGCCATCAGTTCCCGGAATGTCGGCTCGTCGAGTTCTGGGCATCACTGGTGCCCAGGAGTGGGCATCAGTCGCCCCCTATCTCGCGCCGTCGAGCGAATTCTCGCGGAGCCGTTCGGGTCGTTGGACCTGCCCAAGAGCGGCACGAGCTACTAGCTCCGGTGGCGTGTCCGGGAAGAGGTCCGGTACCTCTTTGGCGGATCGGCTCGTGGCAACGCTTCGCTTCAGACCGGCGAGCTCGAGGTTGCGCGAGATCGAGCCGAAGGGGAGCGCCAGCGGATCCGCGGCATCATCCGCGTGGGACTAGGGGTCACGAGTCCATCTCCGGTCCAGGCCGCTCAGATCGGGCTCTCCGAGCCGATCGCATTCATGGTCGGCGCCTTGGCCTCACGTGTCTCTTCGCGTGATCCTCGACGCCTACGTCGACGGTCTGAGGGACCGTACGACGAAGGGCAACAGCCACCGCAGTGCCGAATCGAAGCAGCGAATGCTGGAATCGGTCTTCGGGGCCGATTTCGACGTGTCTCGGATGACGGACAAGGATCTCGGGACTCATGCCCGCATCCGACGCCGTCGGGACGGAGTGGAGAACGGCACGATCAACGGCGACTTCCGGGTGCTGAAGGCGGCGATGCATCACGCGGCCCGAAAGGGCGGGCCGCTCCGTGGGCATCCCGACCTCGTCGAGATCAAGGAACTCAAGCAGCGCAAGGGCCTCCCGGACAAGCTTTCCGACGCGCAGGTCCATCGCCTCTTCGAAGCGGCCGCGGCCTCCTGGGACGTGGCGCTTCTCCTGGCGATGAAGGCAGGCTTGAGGCGGGAGGAGATCATGATGTTGAGAGTCGAAGACGTGGATTTCGACCACCGGATGATCGAGGTCCGGTCCAAAACCTCCGAGCGCCACGGGGTCGCCTGGGAGCCCAAGGACTGGGAGTGCCGGAGCGTTCCCTTTGCGGAGCAGTTGTCACTCCGACTCAAAGACCACATCGCAACTCTTCGAGGCGCGTGGCTCTTCCCGAAGCGGCGTGACCCCCATCAGCCGGTGACCTCCGCGATGGACAAGGCGATGAAGAAGATCTGGGAGCGGGCAGGGCTTCGTGACACGCGGAAGCCGGGTCTGCATCAGCTGCGCCGGACCTGGGCCAGTCAGATGCACCGAAATGGGGCGAGCCTCGAGACCGTTCGCGAGCTGGGCGGGTGGGACGACCTGAACGTCGTCAAGCGGTACGTATCGGCCTACGATGAGGAGAAGCGCGAGGCCGTGGAGAGCCTAGACCCCTAGAAGCCCAGTTCGGCAGCGTCGGCTCGGGGTTCGCATGTCTCTATTGCCTGGACGCTCTTCGAAGAAGCGATGTCGCGCTCGACCGAGACGGCAGGCTCGACGATCCCGACTACCTCGCGGGCCTGAGTCACGCCGACCGCGAGAGATACGGCCGCAGAAACGTGTTCGCCTTCAGTCTGAGCGTTGCCGCTCACGAGGTGATCCAGCTCGCCGGTCTCGTGAGTGGGATGCCCCGTGTCGGAGGGACGGGGCCCCAATCCTACCGGGCCTACCCGAGAACGATGGACGTCGATGAACGCGCCTGCCAGGATGACTGCGACCTCCCCGCAACGACCGCACTCGCGCTACCCCTCGAACTCTAGGCCTCCCGGCGGTCGCCGGGGAGCAGCGGAACACGACAGTCTCTGGGCTAGAAGACCGAGCCACCTACTTGAGGCCATCCGAATCGGAGAGCTTCGTCTTGGTTGGCGGCTCGAGCGATCCGGGCGCAGCGCAGCGTCTTCTGGTGCACCTTCATGAAGCCGGAGCGGAAGATCGACTGGTTCTACAGCCCTGCTGCAGGGGCACCCGGCGTTCTGCGCCGCCAGGTGCGCGTCGACGAAATTGCCACATCGACACTCTAGTCCGAGAGGAGGGCTGATGGATCCCGGAACACCGTCTGGCGAGCAGACCAATCAACGACAGATCGTCAAATACACGGATTCGAGCGCTTCCTGCCGGTCTGGGTATTTCTCTGCATGGTCGCCGGGATCGCTCTGGGTAGAGTGGCACCGGGGTTTGCTCGCAGTCTCGACGGCATGACGCTCGATGTCGGGGGAGCGCCGGTGGTGTCGGCACCGATTGCCGTCTGCCTCTTCTTCATGATGTATCCCATCATGGTGAAGATCGATTTTGGCGAGGTCGTCGCGGCAGGCAGGAGCGTTCGCCCCGTTTCTGCTGACGCTATTCGTAAACTGGTGTGCAAAGCCTTTCACCATGTTGGCCGTCGCCAACCTTTTCCTCGGTACGCTGTTCCTGGGCTTCATCGGCCCTGAAGCCACAGACCTGGTGAAACTTCCCTTCGGTCTCGACTTGGCCGAGGGATCCCCATATGGCTCGGGACACGTGGTCGTCCAAGACGGAGTCAAGCTTCTCGAGGTTCCGCTGTGGAGAAGCTACCTCGCGGGCTGCATCCTTCTGGGCGTCGCATCGTGCACCGCCATGGTCCTCGTCTGGGGATATCTGGCGCGCGGAAGTGACGGCCATACGCTCGTCATGGTCGCGATCAATTCGCTCACCATGATCGTTCTGTACGGAGTGCTTGGGGGCTTTCTGTTGGGCATCGGTCGGCTGCCTGTGCCCTGGCAGGCGCTCTTGCTGTCCATCGGCGTCTACGTCGCTCTGCCACTCGTCGCTGGATCTTTCTCGCGCCGGTGGATCATCGCAGCCCGAGGAAAGGAATGGTTCGAGAAGACCTTCCTCCATCTCCTCACGCCGATCACGATTGGTGCGCTGCTGCTCACGCTCGTCCTGCTGTTCTCGTTCAAAGGAGAGGTGATTCTCGAGAACACACTCACCATCCTCTGGATTGCAGTTCCGCTGACGGTCCAGACGCTGCTCATTTTCAGCCTCGCGTATGCTCTCGCGAGGGTGTTCGGCCTCCGATACGCAGATGCGGCTCCAACGGCCATGATTGGCGCCAGCAACCACTTCGAAGTGGCGATCGCCACCGCGGTGATGCTTTTCGGCCTCTCCTCCGGCGCCGCCCTGGCCACGGTGGTCGGCGTTCTGATCGAAGTGCCGCTCATGCTTGGCCTGGTCCGGTTCTGTCTGAGAACGCAGGATTGGTTCGCCACGGACAGGCACACCCCAGCTTCAGGGGCCGCGATGGGCTGACGGAACGCCCGGTCGGCTGGCGGCGCGCATTCGGCGGTCGAGGATGGGGCGAAACGCTTCGCTCGGAGGCCGGGTGTTTCCGTGGGAATGCGCCGGGCGATGCCGAGGCATTCCGGTACCGTACGAGGGGCTCCTGCGGGGGGCGGGTAGGGCGCGCCCGTAGCGGTTTTGACCTCGCGGGTCGGGCGTGTGGTGCGCCGTCGGGTCTTCGATCCCGGGGCACTCGTAGGGGATGTTGCACGTGATTCCGACGCGGGGTGAGAGGCTGTCGACCGTGTCGAGTGAACTGGAAGTCCACGCGTTCGCAGAAGCCCGGCCGCTCGCCGAGGGCGTGGCAAGGTGTCTGGCAGTCGTCTGTCGCGGCGTCGATGTCCACCGGTTTCCCGACGGGGAGTCCCTGGTTCGCGTCTGTAGTGACGGCCCGAGGCGGGCCGTCTTGGTGCGCTCTCTCGATCAGCCCAATGTGAAGATCGTCGAGATCCTCTTCGCTGCAGATGCGCTTCGGAGAGCGGGAGTCGAGGAGCTCGTATTGGTTGCGCCATACCTGGGCTACATGCGCCAGGATCGCGCGTTTCACGCCGGCGAAGCCGTTTCCCAGCGGGTCGTCGGAATGTTGCTCGGCACTGCCTTCGACCGTCTGCTCACCGTGGAGGCCCACCTCCATCGCATCCAGAAGCTGGTCGAGGTCTTCCCGTGCCAGGCTCGGTCGGTTTCGGCGGCGCCACTCATCGGCGAATGGTGTCGGTCGCGCGGCCGGTGCGACATCGTGGTCGGCCCCGACGATGAGTCTGAACCATGGGTTCGCGTCGCGGCTGAAGCAGCAGGGCTTCGCTGGACGGTCTGTCACAAGGCCCGCAGTGGCGACCGGGACGTCGAAGTGGAGGTCCCGCGTCTACCCGGCGGGGTGCAGTCTGCGCTCTTGGTGGATGACGTAGCCAGCTCGGGCGCGACACTGGCCGCCGCGACTCGTGGCCTGCGTTCGAGGGGAGTCGATCGCGTCGAAGCCGTAGTCGTGCACGCCCTCTTTGACGAGGCGACAGAACGGCGCCTCCGGGAGGCTGGGCTCGGAGGGCTCTATTCCACTGACACCGTGCCGCACTCGACCAACCAGCTTGGGACGGCCGGTCTCCTGGCGAAGGGCGTTGCGGATCTTTTCAGCGCCGCGGGGGGCCATTGATGTTTCGGCTGAAGCGCCTCGAGATCGATACCCAGAGCGAGCACGTCGTTTTCATCAACGAGCGGGCGGTGTGCGAGGGCTCGCTGGGATTCAACCCTCTAGATCGCGTGCGCGTATTCGGGGTCGATTCGGAAGCGGAAGGGCAGGGCGGGATCACGGGGATCCTCAACTTCTGCCACGATTCGCTCCTCGAGAAGGACGAGATCGGTCTTTCCGAAGTGGCCTTTGCCGACATGGCTCTCTCCGAGGGCGCTCAGGTCGGGGCCACACTGGCGCGTGCCCCCACCAGCATCGCTTGCGTACGCGAGAAGCTTCGAGGTCACCGCATGACGCGCGCCGACTTCGACCGGATCCTGGAAGACGTCGTGGCGCGGCGCTACTCGAAGCCCGAACTCGCGATGTTCGTGCTGGCGTGCGCTCTCCGCAATCTCGATACCCAGGAGCTCATTGATTTCACCGGAGCGATGGTCGATTGCGGGTCGAGTCTTCGGTTCGACTCCGCGATTGTGGCCGACAAGCACTGCATCGGCGGGATTCCTGGGAACCGAACCACCATGATCGTGGTCCCCATCCTCGCGTCGCTCGGGGTCACGATCCCCAAGACCTCCTCGCGCGCCATCACGAGCCCCTCAGGGACCGCGGATACGATGGGCGTGCTCGCGAACGTGGAGCTTCAAGCGTCCGAGATCTACGACGTTGTCGAGCGCGTCGGCGGCTGCATCGTTTGGGGAGGTGCGCTCGATCTCGCTCCGGCCGACGACGTGCTGATCACGGTCGAGCGTCCGATGCAGATCGATACGGAGGCGCAAATGGTCGCCTCGATCCTTGCCAAGAAGAAGACTGCCGGGGCGACCCACGCCCTGATCGACATTCCCGTTGGTTCGAGTGCCAAGGTTCGGTCACAGGCGGAAGCCGAAGATCTGGCCGCACTCTTTCGGCTCGTCGCGCAGGCCGTGGAGCTTGAGGTGGATATCGTAGTCACCGAAGCGCGCGGACCGATCGGAAGCGGTGTGGGCCCGCGCCTCGAAGCCCTCGACGTACTATCCGTGTTGCGTCGTGAGCCGGACGCGCCTCGCGGCTTGCGCGAGAAGTCGCTCTACCTGGCGGCCCGCCTCCTGGAACGAACCGGGTTTGCGCCGGACGCGGAAGGATATCGTTTGGCTCATGGGGCCCTCGACTCCGGCCGGGCGGAAGCGAAGTTCGAGGAGATGGTCGATGCGCAGGGCCGAAGGTCGCTCCCCGATCCCGCAGTGTTCCGGCATGTCGTAGTGGCGCGCCGAGATGGCCGGATCCGCGAGATCGATTCTCTCGAGATCAGTCGGATCGCAAAGCTGGCTGGTTCGCCGGCCAACGTGTCCGCAGGTCTCAAGTTACTGCGAGGCGTGAACTCCGTCGTTGAACGGGGCGAGCCGCTCTTCGAGATCCACGCGCAGAGTGCGGCACAGCTGGCATTCGCACGCGACTACGCAGCCGAGAGTGACGAGATCTATCGCTACGGGTTCTAGCCGGAGTCGAAACGAGAGGAGAGGCCGGGATGAAGCTCAGTTTCCTGGGAGGGGCCGGGACCGTGACGGGCTCGAAGTACCTGGTGGAGACCCAGGGCGCGAAGGTTCTCGTTGACTGTGGGCTCTATCAAGGGGTGAAGCAGCTGCGACTCCGGAACTGGAAGCGGCCACCCACCAACCTCGAGGATCTCGATGCGGTCATCCTCACCCACGCGCACATCGACCACGCGGGCTATCTCCCGGCGCTCGTAAGAGATGGATTCACGGGGCCGGTGTACTGCACCCCCCCGACGAAATCGCTCTGCCAGGTTCTTCTCCCGGACTCCGGCCACATCCACGAGGAGGATGCGGCGTACGCGAATCGCAAGGGCTTCTCACGCCACCATCCAGCAGTTCCGCTCTATACCGAGAGCAATGCGCTGCGTGCGTTGGAGTATTTGTCTCCGCTCGAGTTCGGCGAGCGTGCGGACGTTGGAGGCCTCGGGCTGTCTATCCAGCCGGCGGGGCACATCCTGGGGGCGGGCAGCGTCGAGGTGCGCGGACCCGAAGGCGCGCTGTTGTTCTCCGGAGACCTGGGGAGAGACGACGACCTGCTGATGCGTCCGCCCGTCCGCCCCGAGGCACCGGACTGGGTGGTGATGGAATCGACCTATGGCGACCGAATCCATCCGGAGGCTGATCCCATAGCCGAGATCGGTCAGATACTTGCCCGGACGCTGGAGCGGGGTGGGACGCTGTTGATCCCGGCCTTCGCCGTAGCACGCGCGCAGTGCATTCTCTTCTGCCTTCACGAGGTCTTCCGCCGCGGGTTGGCGCCCGAAGTCCCCGTCTACATGAACAGCCCGATGGCGACGAGCGTGACCGAGCTCTATCAACGGTTCAGCGAATATCATCGCTTGTCAGACGACCGCTGTGCAGCGGTCTGCGGTCTCGCCCACTTCGTCCGTTCGGTCGAGGAGTCGCGGGAGCTGACGCGGCGAGGACGGATCCCGGCCGTGATCATCTCTGCCAGCGGCATGGCCACCGGCGGTCGCGTCCTTCACCATCTCAAAGGCCTTGCACCAGACCCTCGCAATGCGATTCTCTTGCCGGGCTTTCAGGCGCCCGGAACTCGAGGGCACGCAATCGTGTCTGGCGCGGAGGTGGTGAAGATCCACGGTGATTACGTCCCGATCCGGGCGGAGGTCATCCAGCAGGACATTCTCTCGGCGCATGCGGACCAGCCGGGTCTGTTGGGATGGGTGGGTGCCTGCGAGCGCCCGCCAAAGCACGTGTTCGTGACCCACGGTGAAGCGGTCCCAGCCGACGTCCTCCGGCGCAAGATCCAGGAGAAACACCACTATCCTGCGACGGTCCCGGAGTATCGGGAAGAGGTCGAGCTCGCTTGATGCGTCCTCGATCCTTGCTGGGACCGAGACTCCCAAGGAGCGGCCGCGAAGGGTCTAGAGCCCGAAAGGATACGTGTCCGGGAACCCGGCCATCTCGCGGACCTCCAGCGGTTGCAGTGCCGAAGACTGGTCGAACCAGATGAACTCGTCGAACTGTGCGGGCAGGGCGGCCTGAAAGTAGTGGCTCAAGAGCTCCGTGTCGGGGCGGTAGATCACCCCGATCGCGCGCTCGAGATGCGGCGACAGAAGCGCCTCGCGCAAGCCGTGTTCGTCGCCGCCACGCAGAGGAAGGAAGAACGCGGGGAGCCCCGTCTCGTGACATAGGCGCTCGTAGCTGTCTTCATGGGAAGGGCGCACCCCCATGAACTGCACGGGCTCCTCCCAGTTCGAGGCGGCGGCAACCGTTCCGGTGTGGGTCCCGAACCCGATGGAGTAGACCGAACGGCCCAGCTCCTCGCGTGCGAGCTGGCCGATGTTGAACTCGCCACGGACTCCCATCTCGGTTGCGGCGGCGTTGCCCACGTGGGAGTTGTGAGCCCATACGACGGCCTTGGCGTCTGCCCCTCGATGTTCGAGTACGGCCCGTAGCGTATCGAACATGTGCTGATCTCGGAGGTTCCACGACTCACGAGACCCGCGGTACATGGCGCGGTAGTAGCGCTCCGCGTTCCGGACGACCGTGGCGTTTCGTTCCGCGTCGAAGAAGGAGTCGCCGTCTTGGTTTCGATAGGGTGTGCGCTGCTCGAGGAGGCTGTTCAGGGTAGCGACGACCTCCTTCTCGCAGTCCTCGGTCCGACCCGTTGCGGCAGCGCGTCCGTAGGTGGCTGGGTCCATCTCCCAGGGCGAGAAGCATCCGTACCGAACGCGTGCCGCCCGCGCGGCATCGGGATCGACCCGATCGAGGTAGTCGAGGACGACGCCGATGGAGTTGTACAGGCTGTAGAGATCGAGGCCGTGGATGCTCACCTGGCCATTCGATCGGCTCTGTTGGCCGTTGTGTTCGGCAAGCCAATCGATGAAGGCCTGCATCTCGCGGTTGCGCCACATCCACGTCGGAAAGCGTGAGAAGGGAGGTGTTCGAAGCGTTTCGCCCTTCCAGCCTCGCACGTATTGATCGATCGTGGAGGTATCGGGCCAGTCCCCCTCGATCGCGAGGACGTTGAACCCTCGCTGGGTCACGAGTGCCTGCGTGATCCGGGCGCGCATCCGGTAGAACTCCGAGGTGCCGTGAGTCGCTTCCCCAATCAGGACCAGACGCGAGTCTCCGATTCTCTCCAGGAGCGGGTCGAGCGGGGCCTCATCGAGAGCGTCGAACGGTTCGCAAGCCTGGGCAATGAGGCCGCTCAGGTGGGTCCGCCCTGGCACTGTGATCCGAAGCGGCTCGCGGGCCCGGTGCGACGGCAGCGGCGTGCCATCGAGCGACCAGCCTTCACTTCCGATCAACGGGACGAACTGGACCCTTCCGAGCGAGGTCTGGTCGTATTCATGAGCCGCCGTGCGCAGAACCCGGAGGAGCTCCTGGCTGCGAGGCTCGTCGCCTACGGGCATCACGAGCCGCCCACCGACCGTGAGCTGCTCGAGCAGGCTCTGGGGGATGTCCGGTCCGCCGGCGGATACGAGGATGGCATCGTATGGCGCATGCTCGCTCCATCCCAGGCTACCGTCTCCGTGAAGGACCTCGATGTTGTCGTAGCCGAGTCTCGAGGCTCTCTGCCGGGCGAGCTTGGCGAGGGTTTCGTGGCGCTCGACCGCGTAGACGGAGCCGGCGATTCGACTGAGGACCGCGGCGGCATACCCCGAGCCGGCGCCGATCTCGAGGACTCGATCGTTCGCGGACAGCTCTAGCGACTCGGCCATCAGCGCAACGATCAGCGGCTGCGAGATCGTCTGGCCCTCCTCGATCGGCAAGGGCGCATCGTCGTACGCAAACTCCAGGAGCCGATCCTCGACGAAGATCTCTCTCGGAACCGTGCGCATCGCCGATAGGACTGCCGAGTCGCGAACCCCTCTGGACACGATCTGCTGATCGACCATCGTGTCGCGCTGCTCTTGCATGGTGGGCATGGTGTGGGTTCTCCGTTGCCGTCTGCGTCCGCGGTCCTCAGCTAGGCACTGAGATAGCCCGCGGGCGCGAGGCTCGTTGCGAGCATGACGTCGTTGATGTCGCGATGCGCTCTCCAGCTTTCCGCGTTGCGATTCGAAGGCGAGAGCCAGAACGTCTCGATTTCTTCTGAGAGGTGTCGATACTCCGCCAAGTCGTCGAGAAGGCGGGCCGTCTCTTGCTGACGAATCCCCGAGAGCGGGTGCTTCTGGAGCACCCGTGTGAGGCGTCTCATGCCGTGCAGACCGATCGAGAGGCCGAACTCGCGAAAGGCCAGGCGATCCACCGCAGGCCGGAGCCACCAAGCCGAAGCCGTACAGGCCGGCAGGCCGAGGAGCGCGGACTCCAGGAGGCGAGGGATCAACGAGTCCGGTCCTTCAGCCCCGCCGGTCCGTAGCTGGGCGAACCTGCAAGCGTCCGACAGCAGGCCGCCGATCCCGAGAGGGTCGGAGGTCACGAGATCCTGGCCCTCACAGATGGCCGCTAGGTCGCTCAGTTCCCGGGACAGATCGAGTGTGGGATCACTGCGGGCGGTGGCCTGCAGCTCCGTGTACGCAACGAAGCCCGTGATCGGATCGTGATGGCCCATGGTGTCGACGAGCGGATATCGGAGGTCGATGCTCATCTTCCACCGCATCCTGGTCGGGGGGTGCTGGCCGGGAAGGGATGTAAACCCGGAGTGGGCGGTCTTGGCCAGTTCGACCGCCCAGCGGTGGTAGCGGGGTTCCTCGACGACTCGGCTCGCGCTCTCGAGTGCCCGCATCCATTGGGTCAGGTAGTGGAAGTACTGCCCGTCGCGGTTCCACTCGCTCGCTTCGTCGAAGGGCTCGGTCGGCGTGCGCTCGGGAAGCGGCTTTCCGATCCGCATGCCGCCCTGCGTCGGGTGCAGTTCGCCCTCGCGCTCCGAGAGCCCGCTGATCCAACCGGTACGATCGTCGTCAGCCCTGTGGCGGCCGAGCGTCTGATGCACCTGCGCAACCAGATCCAATGCCAGCTTCCGGAGGAGGCCGTCACCCATCTCCACGGATATACCCAGGAAGTTGCAGACGGCGAAGGCATCGGTCCAGAGGTACCTCTGGACCGACTGGCCAGCAGGGGAAAGGCCGGTTCGGAGGGAAAACTCCAGCATCAACTCCCGCGCCTGGTCCCATCGATCCATTCGGCTGTCCCCTCACGAGGCGCGGATGTACGCTCTCAGCGTCTCCAGCTCACGCGAAGCAAGTTCGTTTCGTCGACGTAGTGGTAGGTCAGCTTTCCTTCGTACGCGCTGTGCAGGGCATCACCGATGTTGCGAGCGAGGCCGGAGTCGGTCGTGGTGATCACGGTCTCCTCCTGTTCGTCCGTGATCGCCATGATCCGCTTGAGCGCGTGCTCCGCCTTCTCTCGTTCCTCGACGTTCCGGGCGAGCCCGATGATTTCGCTCCTGTGCTCGCGCGAGAACGTCCCGCGGATGGTGAGGATCCCCGCCGGATAGCCATCCCGCGTGCGTTGGCATGCGGGGCAACGCTCGTGGTGGGCATCGGCGGGTGGCGCTCCCCAACGCCAACGCCCCTTCCGGTACATGGCCCCACAATCCGGGCAGGATGTCGGATCGGGGAGCTTCGCCCGCACCTTGTACGGGTCATGCTCTCGTTCGTGGACGAGGCGATCGCGCCTTTTGGGCGGGGGAAGCTTGTCTCGCGGCATGAAGCCCTCACTCGCGGTTGCCGACGACCCGGCCCCTCGTGATCCGATGGGCGCTCGAAATCGAACACTTGAGACTGCAATCCACATACCATCGTGGTGCCTTCCGAGAACCGGGCGCATGGCCGGATCGGCTCGAGACGAGGCCGCAGGTCTCGGTGCGAGGCGGCAGGCCACAAGGATCCCGGGTCTGGAGGGCGGGCTGACCCCTGGGCCGCGGAGGCTCGGCACGGCACGACGGTTGCAACATGCAGACGTGGGTTGGCCCGTTGCTCATGGAGGCCCATGAACCACGAAATCACCGTCCACGAGGAGGAGGCCTATGTCGAGGCCAAGGCCGTCGGCCCCGCGTCCGTCGACAAAACCCGGCTCCTGCTGACGGAGATCATCTCCCAGCCCGGCTGGTCGCCGGAGTTTTGCGTGCTGCTCGATCTCGCCGGTCTCGAGACGGATCGTCTGGACGCGGCCGAGATCCGAGAGATCTCCGATGTCTTCAGAGCCTTCGGAGCCGACCTGGGGACCGGCTGCTGCGCCGTGGTGACCGCCCGGACCGTCGATTACGGCCTGGCGAGGATGTGGCAGACGATGACTGAGGACGACTTCCCGCTCGACATCAGGATCTTCCGAAGTCTTCCGGAGGCCGAGAGTTGGATCCGCGGGAGGAACGAGCGCGTGGCGTTGGCGTAGCTCGTCGGCTTTCTCGGGGTCCCTGGCCTGGAATGTGCGCCCCGGTGTGGAGAACGGAAACGATCAACCGGCGAGAGGGGAAGTCTCATGATGAATCCTGAAGATCGGGGCGAGTCCGCGGTGTGCAGCCAGTGTGGCGAGCCCGTGCCCGAAGGCTCGGGGCGTGTGTTCGAGTTCGGAACCGAGAACGTGCTGTGTGGGGGCTGTGCAACGGCGCGCGGTGGTCGCTACGACGGAGATCGCGAGACGTGGGTCGTCGCGCCGGATCTCACGGGCTTGCCCGACGAGTCGTACGGGGCCGCCCCGCACGAGGTCCGACGCGGGGGGAACTGACGACTCGCGAACGGCTGCCGATGGGCGTGGGCGCGGCGTGCGTCGATGGCGGGACGCGCGCCGTCCTGCAGGCGTTGCGGGAAGCGTCGGCGAGGTGGCAGCAGGACCCACCGCCAAGCCTCTTAGGGTCTTCGACCGGTGCCTCCCGGCAACGATGCGAGGAGGGGGCGGAAGCCACAGCCCGCGGAGTCTCGCTGCAGTCAGGCTCGCTGTGTCTCCCCGGCCGATTCTTTCTTGGCTCGCCGGGCCAAGCCGAGCTGGCCCGCGACGAGGGGAACCAGGCTCATCACCAGTGCCAACCCGAAGCCATCGCGGCCCGGATCGGTCATGGAGAGAACCGTCGCCAGGGGCGGGTAGCGGACGGCTAGGCCGATGAGTACGAGGCAGAGGGCCAGGGCCGCCCAGATCCACGGGTTTCGGGTGATCTCGTTGCGCCATCTATTGGACGTGCTTGCGCGCATGCTGAAGACATGCCAGAGCTGAGCCAGCGCGAGCGTGAGAAACGAGATCGTCGTCGCTTGTTGCATAGATTTTCCCAGCATCGTCGTTGCACACGCGAGTGCGACGAGAACGGCCGACGCGATCACCGTTCCCATGCCGAGGATGCGAAGCCAATGGCGGCGCGAAATCAGGGCTTCCCGTGAGCTCCGGGGAGGCTCCCGCATGAGTGAGGTCGATCCCTCTCCGACGCCGAGCGCCAGGGCCGGGAAGACGTCGGTTACGAGATTCAGGAAGAGAATCTGCAGCGGCAGGAGGGGAAGCGGCCCTTGCGCCAGTGATCCGACCGCAACGGCCAGAACTTCGCTGACGTTGCACGACAGCAGGTAGACCGCGAACTTTCGGATGTTGGCAAAGATGGCACGGCCCTGGGCCACGGCTGCGACGATCGTCTCCAGCCGATCGTCCTGCAGAACCATGTCGGCCGCCTCGCGCGCCACCTGCGTCCCGCGCAAGCCCATTGCGACTCCGATGTCGGCTTTCCGCAGTGCAGGAGCGTCGTTGACTCCGTCGCCCGTCATGGCGACGACGGCCCCGTGGCGCTGGAAGAGAGAGATGAGCTCGAGCTTCTGCCGGGGTGTGGCCCGCGCGATGACGGTCGCCCCGACGATGCGTTGTGCCTCGTCGTCCGGCAGGTCATCGAGCCGAGGCGAGGTTCGGGCATCGACGAGCGACGCCGGACGCTCTTCGGCCGAGGAAGCCAGCCCCGTAGCCAATGCGACGCGCCACGCCGTCCCACCGTGGTCGCCCGTCACCATCACGACGCGGATGCCCGCGGCTCGGCAAGCACGGATCGCTTCCTGGGCGTCGGCTCGCGGGGGGTCGAGCAAACCCACCAGGCCGAGGAAGGTCATGTCCTCGTAGGCAAAGTGGTCGGGATCTCCGAGGGTTCGAGTCGCCAGAGCGAGAACGCGCTGGCCCTGGGAAGCCATCTCATCGGCCCTGTCGAGGAAGGCTTCTCGGCTCGCCGGGTCGAGCGGGCGAGCCGGACCCTCGCCCACCGCCGATCGGGTGCAGGTGGCGAGAATGGACTCTGGCGCTCCCTTCACGGCGGCCATCACACCGTCTTCGATCTGGTGGAGCGTCGCCATGCGCCTTGCATCCGAGTCGAAAGCCACCTCGCGAATTTCAGGACTGGTTTCGAGAAGGCTCTCTCGCCCGAGGCCTGCGCTCCTGGCGGCAATCAGCAAGGCGACCTCCGTCGGGTCTCCTTGGCGGGCTTCGGACCCGTCGGTGGAGAGTTCTGCATTGTTGCAGAGCGCGGCTGTTCGCAACGCAGCGGTGAGCAGTGGCCTGTTCGAAAGTTCGATGGGCCCCTCGTCCCCCCGAAAGATCCCTTCGTCGGCGTTCGGATCGAAGGTCACGGCCGAGCCATCCGCTAGAGCTAGCTCCGCAACCACCATCCGATTCTCGGTGAGAGTCCCGGTCTTATCCGCCAGAAGGATGGTCGTCGATCCCAGCGTCTCCACGGCCGAGAGCTGCTCGACGAGTGCATTCCGCTTGGCCATGCGCCACATGCCGCGAGCGAGGGCGACCGTAGCGACGATCGGAAGGCCTTCGGGAACGGCTGCCACCGCGAGCGCGAGCCCAAGCTCGATGGACAGATAGATGCTTCGGCCACCAAGCACACTCGCGAGGGCCACCAGTGCAGCAGTGGCGAGGGTCAAGAGAATCAGCCGGTGGCCGAGTCGATCGAGGCGGGCCTCGAGCGGCGTGACTTCGGGCTCGGCTTCGCCCACCAACTTGGAGATTTTGCCGAGCTCCGTCTCCATCCCGGTGGCCACCACGACCCCTTCGGCAGTTCCGCGGGTCACGGCGGTGCCCTTGAAGGCCATCGAGTGTTGCTCGGACACGACCGCATGTGCGGGGCATTCGGCAACGTCCTTGTCGATAGGAAGCGATTCGCCCGTCAGGATCGCTTGATCGACCTGGAGACGGGACGTGAGCACGAGGCGCAGATCGGCCGTGAGGACGTCGCCTGCGTCGAGCAGGACGATGTCCCCGGGCACGAGTTCTTCAGCGGGAACGACACGCGTCACGCCGACTCGCCGGACCGTTGCGTGGACCCGACCGAGTTCCCTCAGCGCCTCCATCGATCGTACGGCGCGCCGCTCGGTCCAGAATCCGATCGCCGTATTGATGACGAGTACGGCAGCGATCGCGGTGGCCTCGAGTCGCTCATCGAACGACAGCGCGACGATGGGACTCGACAGCTGATCCCAAAGCATCCACCACGCGTTCCGCCGTCGCCGTTCTCGAAGGCGGTTGGGCCCGTAGCGGTGCAGACGACGCTGAACCTCGGCCGGGGAGAGACCCTGCAAGCGATCCACGCCGAGAGCTTCCAACACGGCATCGCCAGGAAACGCCCAAATGTGTGCGGGTACGGCCGGAACCGACATGCTCACCTCTCGCGAGTGATGTTCTGAAGGGGTTCGCGAGTGGGACACCAGCAGTCCGATTACCGAGCGAACGGTCCAAGGCTCGGACGGCGCTCCGTTGCGACGCGATCTACTCTTGGATCTGCTCGAGGAAATCCGTCACGGCGCGTAACTCTTCTCTCGAGAGTTGCGCTCCCCAGACAGGCATCTCACGACCGCCGTGAGAAGCGTAGCGGCCATCGATGATCATCAGGATCAGCGAATTGGGGAACCAGCCTTCGGAGGAGGCGATCCGGGTCAGGTCGGCCGGCCGCTGGTGGAGAGCCTCGGCGACGGGGCCATCGCCACGGCCTTCCACGCCGTGACAGGAAGCGCAGTAGACTCCGAAGACGGCAGCGCCAGCCGGGTCGTCGTCGCTCCTGCGATCGAAACGGGTACAACCCAGCGCGACCAGAGCGACACACGCCACGACAAGGGTTGTATTGGGCCAGCCTCCAACGAACCGGTTCCTTCGCTGCATGAGCCGCAGGGTTGCGGGTCCCGGAGCGCCCGAGGGTCGGGCTGGGCCTCGTGGGTTCGAGTCCCGCTATCCTCAGGAAGCGGTGGGGGTGACCGGGATGCCCGAGGCTACGACACGTGATGTGTGGACTCGACCGGCCGTCCTGCGCTTCGGCTGGGGCGTGGCCTCGATCTTCCTCGTCGAGAGCGCCGTCTTTGGGCTTGCCGCGTTGCCGGCAGTGCTTTTCTGGCAGTGGCATCTCGGCTGGTCCGTTGCTCCGCACTCGGTGCGTGTGTTCTTGTTGACGATGTCCTTGGTCCCGACCTATTTCGTCTTTTCCGTCGGGCTCATGGCGCTCTCCGCATTCGCCATGCGCATGCTCGGATGGCGTCCTCCCGAGAACGCCGAGATGCGGATCGCAGATCTCGACTGGCCCTTGATCAATTGGGCTCGCTACGGGATCTCGAGCCACGTCGTCCGGATCTTCGCGGGAGGGCTGCTTCGCAGCACACCCGTTTGGGTCTGGTACATGCGCCTGAACGGTGCGCGCATCGGTCGCCACGTGTGGGTCAACAGCCTCGACGTTCGCGACGACTGTCTGCTCGTGATCGGCGACGATGTGGTGATCGGCGCAGGAGTCCACCTTTCCGGCCACACGGTGGAGCGTGGCGTGGTACGAACCGCGCCGGTCAAGCTTGGGAGCGGCACCACCGTGGGCGTGGGATCGCACGTGGAGATCGGCGTCGAGACGGGTCCCCGCTGCCAGATCGGTTCGCTCTCGGTGGTCACGAAGTTCTCGCGGCTCGAGGGAGACGCCACCTGGGTCGGCTGTCCGGTCCGCAAGCTCGACGGGAACCGCCGGGCCCCACGCGAGGCGCCGTGATCCGGAATGCCCTGAGGGGCAGGGTGGGCAACCGGCCAGGGCCCACCTTCGTGCTGGTGCCGGGGCTCGACGGCACGGGGCTCCTCTTCTATCGGCAGATTCCGCTGCTCGAGCGTCGCTTCGACGTCGTCGCATTCCCGCTTCCCGATGACGGTCGCCGATCCATGTCCGATCTCGTGGAGGATCTCCGACAGCTCGTCGCCGAGGTCTCGCCAGAGGGCGTGATCCTCTGCGGCGAATCTTTTGGCGGCGCCCTCTCCATGAGCTTCGCCCTGAAGCATCCGGAGTTCGTTCGCGGGCTCGTGATCGTGAATTCCTTTCCCTGGGTCCGCGAGCGGATGAAGCTGCGTATCGCACCGCGCCTGCTGCGGGTGTTTCCCTGGGCGGCCATGCCGGCGGTGAGGCGGTTCACGGAAACGCGACTCCACAGCCCTCACGCGCTGGCAGAGGATCTGGCCGAATTCCACGAGCGCTCGAAACGGATCGGGCGCAAGGGCTACGTCCGGCGTCTCGAGATCCTGAAGGACTACGATATCCGAAACCGGCTTCACGAGATCCAGGCACCCAGCCTGCTTCTCGCCGGCGACCTCGACCGGTTGGTTCCGTCGGTCGAATGGGCCCGTTTCATGGCCGAGCGACTGCCGAACGCAACGCTGCGGATTCTCGAAGGCTACGGGCACATCTGCTTGATCAACCACGACCTGGATCTATTGCGGCTCGTGGAACCTTGGTGGGACGCGGTTTCCCGAGAAGGCTGACGCCCCAACGTCGAGGCCCCGTCAGATCATGAGCCAGTCCGGGCGAAAGAGGAGCACGAGGCCAAGGCCGAGCAGCACCGCGCCGCTCAGACCCTTGAGCCAACGCCCGGCGCGTTCTTGGAGCTTGAGGCGTTCGAGCGTCACGACGACGATGGTTACCATCAGTGCGTCATCGAACATGTAGGCCAAGTTGTAGAGGGCGAGGTAGCCGTAGTAAGCACGCGAGGGCATCGGCTGCAAGCTGAGGACCTGCGTGTAGACGGCTGGAAGGCCAGCGGTGCACAACAGCTCCACGAGGTTCACGATCATCGCGAGCACCGTCGCGCCGAGGACAGCCGCAGGGAGACTCGGAGCCTGGAGGATCGCACGCACGCGCCGGTAGATCCCGGGCTTCGCTGCGTCCGGGATCGAGAGGCTCGGCCCACGCCCCCATGCGACGAGATCCTTCACGTGGATCGCGCCGACGCCGATCGCCACGCACCCGAGAACGATCTGGGTTGCCCGCGACCAGCCGATCAACAGGAAGATATTCAGCCACACCGCCATGAAGGCGAAGTACGTGAGCCCGCTCACCACTACGAACGTCCCCGCGATCAGAATCAACCTGCGTCGATCGCGGACGTTGACGAGGATCGAGAGGAGGATCAGAAGGACGGGCGTCGAACCTCCCTTGGAAGAGTATCCAGGCAACGGTTGATGGTGTGCTCTCACGGGTCGAGCGCACCACACGCTTCACGGAGATCACTTTGCACGCAACGCTCGCGGTCGAGGAACCTGGCACGGACGACGAAAAGGCACTTCGCCGGCTCGGAAAGGCGGAAAAGACCTGCCTGGTGACGAACTCTCTCGTGGTTCCAGTCACACTCGATGCCAAGGTCGTCCAGGCGAGCGGCGCCACGGTAGAGGCCTAACGCATGGAGCGTTCGGATACACACGAAGTCAAAGACCGTGTTCGTGCGATTCTCTCGCGAATGGCCGAGCTCGAGAAGGAACTCGAAGAAGAACTCCACAGAAGGGAGGACCAGGTCCTCTACCAGATTTCCAATCGCAGGGTCCGCTTCGAAACGGAGGTTCGCGCGGCGCACAAGCGCCTTCGACTCGGGCTCGCCAAGTGGCTTCGC
>JAFDDA010000062.1 GCA_019311105.1 Deltaproteobacteria bacterium | reverse complement strand
GTGGTGCCGAACATGCCCGAGGCCTGCGACCTGCCTCTAGGCGAATGGGACTCTGGGGGCCACGGTGCGGTGGATCACAAGGCACATAAGAACCGTGAAGATCGCCAGAACAACGAGCTTCAACGCGGACATCACGACCCCCTCCCGCGCGGCTTTGCCAGTCCATACGCCGATCATGAGAATCTGGAGGAGCGAGCCTACGATCGAGACACCGAGTGCTGCCATCCCCCGAAAGAAGACGAACGGCACGATGGGGACCAGCCCGCCGACAATGGTAGCCGCAGCGTCTGCTGCCGCTTCTTTGCGCGCGCCGGATCGTGCCTTCTGATCTAGCTCGGTCCCGGCAAGGTCGACCAAGAGGGAGCGTTCCAGCTTTCCGATTCGAGCGGTTCTCAGCGCAGTCTCGGATGAAAAGGCCGCAAGCAGATTCGACATTCCGTTGGCGAAGTTTCCCGAGAGGGCAGCAGACAGGAGCAGTGAGGGATCGCTGCCGAAGGCACCGATCACGATACCCAGCACCGAGAGACACCCATCGATCCCACCGCGAACCGCTGACCGCTCACCCTTCATCGTCACTCTCGGACTGCGCCGCGGCCAGCATCGGGCCTACGCCGGCTGACACCCGATCGATCGAGTGAACAGTGGCACCCGTTTCTTCGATCTCGGCACGAACAGCATCGAAGTCTATTGCTGTTCCGACGAGGGACACCATGGTGCTTTCGGTGCGCGCATCGACCTCGACCACGCTGATGTCCACGCCCTCGATGCCGTCGAGGGCGGCAAGTCGTTGCGCGAGCTCAATGATCGATGGGTCGTGGGGCTTCAGGACGTCCAGGAGAAGAGTACCGATATTGCTTGCCATGTTCTGACCTCGCGTAGTGATCGCGATCGAGACGAGACGCAGCAGACCACCCGCACGCCGTGAAACTTCCGCTCCGCCAGATCAGCCTAGGAGATCCCCGGCTCGCAAGATAAGACGTCGTCGGGCCAGTTCGTCTGGTGCAGGACGATCACCTTTACTGCGCTCGGCGAGCGGCGATGGCAAGAAGACGAATCGCCTTCTCCGGGAGGCGGAAGCCCCTGCTCATCCGGGTTCGCCCGCGCTCTCCTGTCGCAGCGAAGCCAGGAGGTCGACCTGGTCAGCGGCGGTCACCCAGCCGAGGACAGAGGGACCCCCGAGGACGCCGACCAGAATGAAGGCGATAATCGGGGCTGGCGAAGCCAAAGCGCGAGCGCCCCCAACAGCGCCGCTGCCAGCAAGAGGGCGGCCACCTCAGCAAAGGCGATCTCGATCACCCTTCTTTCGCAACGCTATAGTGTGACTGGCGTGACGAAGCCGTCAGGCTTCACGGTCAGCACCGAGCAATCCACCTGTTGCAGCACGTTCTCAGCTGTATTGCCGATGACGAAGCCCGGGATGCCGGTCCGGCAGACCGTGCCCATGACGATCAAGTCGATCTGCTCCGTCTGCACGAGCGCAGGTATCAGGATACGGGGCTTGCCCTTCAGCAGGTGGATCCGGTGCTTCAGGTCCTCGAGCGCGTAGCCTGACAGCAGCTCGTCGAGATTCTTCCGGGTCTGGTCGCGCGCCTCCGCCAGCAGTTCCTTCAGCCTCTGCTTCGGGATGCCTGCGCGACCACCCCGGTACATCCCTTCACCCGGCAATCGCCAGACGTGAACGAGGTGCAGCGCACTCTTCTCCAGCCGGGCCAGCGACGTGGCGAGGTCCAGGATCTCGGCGTTGACCGCGGTTCGCACCGGATCCGACGGGTCCGGATCCACGGCGGCCAGGATCCGACTGTATCGGCGGCTCCGAGTGGGCTTCATGACCCAGACAGGACAAGGACACTTCCGCATCAGGTGGAGGGACGTGCTCCCGAACAGCCGCCCCTTGATGCCACCCCGACCCTCTGCGCTCAGAATCACGAGATCGTGTTTCTTCCGCAGAACTTCGCGGATGATCGCCAGAAACGGCGTTCCGGCCAGCACCACGGCCGAGGCGCGGACGCCGTCTTCGAGCAGAGGCGCGACGAGCGATTGCAGCTGCTCCTTGCGCTCCTCGATGGCCAGCTTCTGTAGCTCCTGCGGCGCCACCGCCGTGACGAGCATGCGCTGCTCCAGCGGGAGTTCCTCCACCACCTCGACCAATGTGAGGCGGGCCCGGTTCTGCTTCGCTAGCTCCACCGCCCGGGCCAGGGTGGCCCGCTCGCCGGCACCATCGCGGGACACGAGGAGGATCTTTTTGAATCGTTTCATGTTCCAACCCCTTCATGCGACCGCCCGATCAACATGGCCCTTCCACGGGTCTTCGCGAAGCAGGCGGCCCTCGGCCAGCCACCAAAGTTTTGGGGGGCCCGCGTTGGCCGTCGCGGATGATGCTTCGGCAGGCAGCATCCGCAGCCCGAAGATCGCACATAGCCTCTGGCATCACACGCCTCGTAGATCTGGCGCAGACAGTTGATCCACTGCTCCAGGTCCTGAAAGAGCTTTCGGGCAGGCTCGTGCTCTGGAGACGTGTTGTAGCGTTCAGACCATGCCTCCGAAAACGAGGACGCGCCGAATGGGGTCGTGCAGACCCTGCCTCCGTTCATTGCCGCGAGGGAGTGCGAGCGGTTGGCAGTCTCCGATCGCCCCTGCGCATGCGGACGCACCGATCCTTTCGAGGGACTGGGAGCCGGTTGCAGACGGCTCAGGGACACCGGGTTGAACGTCATCATCGAGAAGGGCGCGTGACTGTCAGGGGGCCTGCCAGGAGATCGACGATGTGGCTTTTCTGAACCATCGACTCGTTCGAGCCCGGGGAGGTGGTGAGGCCGGGTGTCGAGCTGCACTTCATTCACCCCGGAGGAGTACGCCCAACAGGCCGCTTAACCGGAGAATCTCTCACTTCGAACGGTACGAAGTTGGGTTTCACGTCACCGACCTCTACGGTTCGTTACTACGAGCGTCAGGGTCTTCTCAAGCCGAGCGCACGCAGCGTCTAGAACTACCGCCTCTATTCCGAGGGCGACCTGAAGCGCCTCCGGTTCATTCGGTCTTCTCGGGCCCAGATGAGTTTCGAGAACGCACACGGCTCAACTATGATGGCGCAGTGCTGCGACTCGGGTTCCATCTCATGGTCGTACTCGCCTTTGCCGGTGCGAGTTTGGTTCCTTGCGGATTCTCGCCGGGGTCCGACCACGTCAGCACGCACACACCCCTACCCACCAGCATGCACGCGAACCCTCCGCACTCGCAAGAGATCGGCCACGCCGACACGAAACCCCACGGCGACCGCGACTCGGGGCATCGCGTCCACGATCAGATGAAGGGACACGGGCGAGAGGCTGCCCCGGCACCGCGCACGGTGACCCTGCGGTCGCCGTGCGCGTGCGGCTGCGATGAGACCCAACCGGCCTCAGTGGCTGGAAGCCTCGGGTGGATTCTCGCCGGGCGGCATTCCCTTCTTGAGGTGCCCCCGTCGTCACGGCTTGAGAGCACGGTCTCTTTCGAGAGTCTCGACGGCCCTCTACACGAGATCGACCACGTTCCTCTCCTGATCTGAGTCATGCCAGAAGTGCCTCGACTTCCCGTCGAGGCCGAAGACTCACGACGAACGTCGCGGGCCCGCGAACTCACGGGCGTCCGCGATCAGGAGAATTGCATGAACAGGATGTTTGCGGCCCTTGGCGGCCTATCGCTTCTACTCTTGACGGTGTCGGCCGACGAGGCGCAGGCCTGTTCGGTCTGCCTCGCTGGGGATCCCCTCTTCTCGATGGATGGTACGACCGTCCAAGAACAGGGAGACTTCTCCGTCTACATCCAGGTACAGGGATGGCGCAAAGAGAGTGGCCTCCTCCCCCATGAGGAAGAAGAGGAAGAGCACGGACACGAAGAAGAGGAAGAAGAAGGCAACGAGAAGAACGCGAGCCAGCGCGCGGACCTCTTTCTGTCGTGGGCTCCCCTCGATCGGTTCACGGTGACCCTCGACATCCCCTTCGCCTTCAACGAGATCGAAGAGGTCGAAGGGGACACGAGCGAGACGTTTCACATGAGCGGACTCGGCGACATCTCCGTTGCCGGGAGCTTCGTTCTATGGCGGAACCGGGACGTGCTCCCGTCCACCTGGATCGAGGCTCGGGCACTGCTGAAGACGCCAACGGGCCGGTCGAGACGCCGCGAGGGGGGCGTCATCGATCCGCACCTTCAGGCCGGGACCGATTCATGGGACTATGGCGGCGGGCTTGCCTTCAATCATCGGTTCTCCTGGGGCTCGGCCTACGCCAGCGTCTTCTATCGGGAGAACGGCGAAGGCGACTTCGGCGATCTGGACTACGAGTACGGCGACTTCGCGTTGGCGAATGCGGGCGTGGAGGTCCCATTGGGGCACGCCTTCGGCTCCTCGAAGCTCGAATGGCTGACGATCGGCTCCGAGCTGAACTACCGGTACGCCAAGGCGGATCGAGCCGACGGCGAGCGATTCGACGATAGCGGGGGCTCCGTCCTCTACCTCACGCCGTCCGTTCGCGCCCATCTGCCCTTCGCGCCCGGAAATCGAAAGCCCTCTCTACGCCTGGCAGTCCAGCTCCCGGTCACGTCGTCCTGGCTGAACGGCGACCAGGATGAGAAGGAGGTCTGGTCCGTGGGCCTTCTGTTTCCGTTTTGACTCTCGGGCGCCACGCTCTCGCGCTCCTTCTGGTGGTCGTAGCCCGCACGGCTGGCGCGGAGCCTCTCCACTTGGAGCGTCTCGACGGCGAACCCGTTGCGCTAGAGCGCGGCGAATCCGAGCGCGCGTTGCTGGTCCACTTCTGGGCCACCTGGTGCCCGCAGTGCATCGAGGAGCTGCCCGTGCTGGCCGAGGCGGCCCACCGCTGCACCGGTCAGGGCGTCCGGATCGTGACGGTCAACGTGGGTGAGAAGCGCGAGAGGATCGAGAGCTTTCTGGCTCAAGCGGGACTTGCGCTCCCCGTTCTCCGCGACCCTCGGGGAACGAGCTGGCGAAGACTAGGGGCTGCGGGCCTGCCCACGAACCTGACCTGGACGCTGAACGCCAGGCGGGTCGAGGTGGGCCCGCGCAACCCGAGCACCTGGAACGAGACTTTGAGAAGCCTCGGCTGCCAAGGCGTGCCAACGGTGACGGAAGGCGAGTGAGTTCCCCGTCGGCGAGCCCGGACCCCGACCGAGCCTGCCGAAGCTACCGCAGATTCGCTCCAGGCCGGGTCATTCTCGAGCCATCAGAACCCACAGGCCGACAGCGATGAAGCCGCAGCCAGCGATCCACCGGATGACCCGGGGGTTCACATGCTCGGCAACCAGAGAGCCCGCGAGAACTCCCAACGCGGATGTGACAACGAGGGCCGTAGCAGATGCTGCGAAGACCGTGAGTCTGGGGTGCGATGCGTCGGACGCGTAGAGCATGGTGGCGAGCTGCGTCTTGTCGCCCAGCTCGGCGACGAAGACCGTTGCGAAGACCGTCGCAAAGAGCCTGACATCCATGCTCGTCCCCTCACCGCTCCCGGAACTCGACCCGTGGGAGTCCGCATCATCCTAGCTGAGGGAATGGGAACGGTCGTGGTCCTCTGCCGGGCACAGACGATAGAAACGGAGCGGTGCCGTCCTACGACGGTCACCGCCCCGTTGTCCCTCCCCGGTGGGATCGTCAGGGAATAAGCGGCTCAGCCCCCTCGGTGAGCGAGCGCGGAGGGAATCCATTGGTCGGTCGGTCTTCAAGACGTGAGAAGCCCCCGAACCGGGGGCTCGGGGGCTTCTCGTCTTCTGGCTGCCGCTCGCCCACGTTCGTGGGCGCCTACTCCGGGAACGAGCGCTCGAGCAGAACCGTGCCGCTGCCATCCAGAATCTCGAAGAGCTCGCCGCGGACCGGGAAGTCCAGCAGAGGCTTGGGCGGATCATCGGTGTCGAACTGGATCTCTCCCATTCCCAGCGTCACCGTGATGTCGCTCTGCGGAACGCCAGCCACCCGAAGCGCATAGCTCCCGTCTGCGAGGTCTTCGATTTCCACCCGCAGCGACTCGCGGCAGTCGTCGCGGATCCGGTGACGGACGTCTCCGTTCGCCGCGGCGACAACTCCCGTGTTCAGAAGCGGAACCTCGATCTCATCCTCGCTGCAGCTGGTCGGTCCACCGCCTCCGGGGACGCCGGTTGCGGACAGGAAGACCACCGAAGCCTGTACGATCTCCACATCCAGACCCGTCGGGTCAAAGGTCAAGAGGATCTCACCGGGCTCGTCCGGGTCGGTGTCGAACTCGATCTGGCCCTCGTTCTGGCCCTGGATCGGATCGAAGGCCACGGGGATGACCCCGCGGACCACGCCGCCCACGACGAGATCGTAGTCACCAGCGGGCAGATCCTCGATCTTCACCCGGTAGTCCTCGTCGCAATCGTCGCGGGTGCGGAAGCGAGCCTCGCCGCTGGCCGCGGGCGCCGGCCCGGCGTCGAGCAGCGGTGTGACGGTCTCCATCTCGGTACAGGTCTGGCTTCCCGGATCCGAAGGATCGAGGATGCTCGAGAAGAACAGCGTCGCGCCCTGTACGACCTCGATCACCTGCCCGACCGGATCGAAGTCGAGCAGCAACTCGCCCGGATCGTCCGGGTCCGTGTCGAATTCGATCTGGCCCTCGTTCTCTCCGCTGCTGGCGTCGAACACCACCTCCAGGGTCCCCCGCGAGATGCCACCGACCAGAAGCTCGTAAGTACCCTCGGGCACCTCTTCCACCTCGACGCGGAAGTCGCGGTCGCAATCGTCCCGAGTGCGGTTGCGCGCCTTGGCCTTGCCACCGAGGCCGGTCGGGATGAGGAACACCTCGGATTCCGTCGGGTCACAGACGTTCACGCCCTGACTCCCGGCCGCTACCGGCCCGGTCAGGACGACGTCGGTGACGAGAGCCACATCGACCAGGCCCGATCGCGGGTCGAAGTCGAGGAGAAGCTTTCTGGCGCCGGGCTGGGAATCGAACTTCACCTTGCCCCTGCCGGTAGCACCGATCGTGATGGACGCTCGGGGAATGCCATCGACGAAGAGCGTATAGTCGCCGGGCGGAGTGTCCTCGATCTTCACGTCGAACTTCGTCCGGCCGTCCCTGATGAGACGGAACTGCGCCGTCGCTGCCGCGTTCGGCGCGGCGGGCGTCGAGGCGAGGGTGCTTCGCTCGAGCACCCGGGAACCCGCAGGCTCGCTCCCCGGCATGAGATCGGCCTGGAGGACGTCGGACGTTCCGTCGTGGATCGTCACCAGGACGCCGCGGGGATCGAAGTCCAGCAGCGGGTCATTGCCGGCATCCGGACCCCGCAGCCGCAGGGCCGCGGTGCCGTTCGACCTGGGCTGGAAGCTCGCCCGGGTCACGCCATCGGTCCGGAACTCGTAGCCAAGCAAGGGGTCGAGCCCCTGCAGCTTCACGCGCAGCCGGGAACGGTCCGGTTGAAGCGTCAAGATCAACGCCCCGGTCGCGTCGGGATCGACGCCCGTGGACTGCAGCTCGACGCGGACGACCGATCGGTCGGACGCTGAAACGGGCGTCGAAGCCCCGGTCAACGCCAGCGCTGCCAGGACGGTCCAGATCAGGGTTCTTCTCATTTTCGTTCTCCTCGTTGTTCTCGTCTGCGGTTCCCGGCAACTCCCGGCCCCCTCTCGGGTAAGCAAGGACGATGCCAGCCCTGAGGCTCCTTCCGGGCGACCTGGGGGGGCTCCTGGCCGGCCGAGCGGCATCTGGCGCAGCGCCGCGTGATTTCGCGCAGTGGGCGCGAAAGGATCGAGACGTTCGTTGCACGGACGGGGGTTTCGATCCCGATTCTCCGCGACCCTCGGAGAGCAAGCTGGCGAACGCTCGGGGCTGCGGGCCTGCCCACGAACCTGACCTGGACGCAGAGCGCGAGGCGTGTGGAGGTGGCCCGCACAGCCCGAGCACCTGGCGCGAGTCCCTGAGGAACCTCGGCTGCCCTGAGGAACCGGCGGTGCCGGAAGGCGCCTGAGCCCCGGCGGAACCCCAAGGGCTGATCTGGCGATGAGCGCTGTGGCTCCGTTTACACCGATCTGCTGAGCGCCTAAATAGCAACGGGACGGTGCCGTCCTACGACGGTCACCGCCCCGTTGTCCCTCCCCGGTGGGATCGTCAGGGAAGCGTGCGTTCCAGCAACGTGCCCGCCGAGCTCTGGACCTCGATCGGATGGCCGAGGACCTCGAAGTCGAGCAGTACCTCACCCGGCTCGTCCGGGTTGGTGTCGAACTCGATCTCGCCCTCCAGCTCGCTGCCGACCATCGCCACGGTGATGGCGCCCCGGACGACGCCGCCCACGAGCACGTCATAGTCGCCCGCCGGCAGGTCCTCGATCTCCACACGAAGCTCGCGGTCACAGTCGCTGCGCTGTCGGAAGCGGGCCTTCCCCTTGGCTGCGGGAGCTAGGCCCGAGTTCAGCAGGGGACGCTCGATCTCGTCCTGTCCGCACGTGGCCGGCGGCGCACTTCCGCCCCCGGCGTCCAAGCCGATCAGCACCGTGGCGCCTGCGAACTCCACGATTTCGACGGTCTGACCGCGAGGATCGAAGTCGAGAAGCAGGGTGCCGGGGTCGTCGGGATCCGAGTCGAACTCGATCTCGCCACGCACCTGCCCTTGGACGACGTCGAAGGCAGCCGTGAAGCTCCCGCGCAAGACCCCGCCCACCAGCAGGTCGTAGCTCCCTTCCGCCACGTCCTCGATCTCGACCCGGAAGTCCTCGTCGCAGTCGTCGCGGACCCGGAAGCGGGCGCTGCCGGAGGCCAGCGGAGCCGCCGAGGTCGCGAACAGCGGGCTTTCGTTCTCCTCAGTGGCGCAGATGCCACCGTTTCCTCCGGCGCCCGGATCGAATCCAGCGCTGGCGAAGAGCACCGCACCATCGGTAGAGCCGACGATCTCGAGCGTTGCGCCCACGACCTCGAAGTCGAGCAGGACCTCGCCGGGCTCATCCGGATCGGTGTCGAACTCGATCTCACCCTTGAAGAGCCCCTCGGAGAGGTCGAAGGCCGTCGCGATCGTGCCTCGGATGACGCCGTCCACGATCACGTCGTAGTCGCCACCCGTCGGCACCTCGACCTGGATCCGGACGTCCTGATCGCAGTCCTCGCGCGCGCGGACGCGGACCTTCGCCTTACCACCGGCTCCGGCGGGAGTTTCCGGCAGGAACACCTCGTCCTCGCTGAACGTGCAAACGTTCATCCCCGGGATCTGAGCCTCGCCGGGGCCCGAGAAGACCACGGCGCCGTTCATCACGAGATCGATCGCGGCGACCCGCGGGTCGAAATCGAGAAACCGCTTACCGACCTCGGTCAGATCCGTGTCGTACTCGATCTGGCCCAGGCCGGCGGGCGCGTCGAAGGTGCCGTTGGGAAGTCCATCCACGAAGACGCTGTAGGTTCCCGCCGCGGCTCCCTGGATCTCGATCTCGAAGCGCCGCCGACCGTCGGGGTCGACCCGGAAGCGGGCCTTGGCGTTGCCCAGAATCGAAGGGGCGGCCTTCGAAAGGATCGTCTTCTCTTCGACCCGGATCCCCTGGGGCTCGCCCGAACCGGAAATCACGACGCCGAAGACCTCCTGCCCTCCCGACGACACCACCAGACGCTGACCGCGCGGGTCGATGGGCAGCATGCTCTGTGCCTGCTGGAAGAACACCCTTGCGGTGCCGTCGGCACCGGATGTCACGTTTCCGAGCGGGAGCCCGCCGAGCTCGATCTCGTAGAGGGAGCTGGCGGCCAGCCCCCCTACGTTGATGCTCAGCTTGCCGCTACCGAACTCGTTCAGGTTGCTCGTGACCCCACCGCTCAATCCCGACCCGACGGATTCGAGCTGGATGGTGACGTTCGAGTTGTTCGAGCCTTCGTTGCAGCCCGCGCCCACGACCGCCAGGGTCAGAAGGGCTATGAGCCATCGACTTTGATTGCTCTGCATGATGGGATCCGATCTCCTCGCGTGGTTGATTCGGCTGATGCCTGTGCGAGGGAGCTAGAGCAAGATCGGGGCCAGCTCGGGGATGCCCTGGGTGGACGCCCGTCTCCGCTGGCTGCGTGATCCCGCGCGGACCGCGCGACATCGCGCGGCGTACCGTCCGGGAGGGGTCTAGGGGAGTTCGAAAGGAATGCTGCCGAGCGATGCCGCGCCCTCGAGAAGGAGCGCGTCGGCGCCGGTGCCACCGGGGCCCAGGAGGTCCAGCTGGATGTCCCGACCGCGGGCGTCGTTGATCACCAGCGTCTCCTGGCTGGCGTCGGCATCGAGGTCGGGGCTCAGGATGCGGACCCGCCCCTCTGCGTGAAGCGTCACGGTGCTGTTGAGGACCGGATCGGCGACGTTTCCCAGCCGGTCGAGGGGCAGCACTGTCAGAACGCGGATCTCGGGCTCACTGCCTGGCTCGACGGGCACCGAGTACAGGATCTCGTAGAGGACCGGCTGGCCGGCTGCATCCAAGCCGGGGCGCAGCAGCCCATTCGCCGGCGGCTCGGGCTCGGGTCCCTGGGGCAGCCGCCCAAGGCCGAACCGGACCGGCCACCCGGATCCCGCCAGCACGACGTCGACCGAAACCTCGCTGCCGTCCGTCGGGAGAGTGAACGCCTCGCCCAGGATGTGCTTCTCGGGGTCGGGAGTGAACTGGTCCCGGATCTCGATTCCGATCAGCGTGTCGGGGTCTCCGGGGCCGGGGAGGCCACCGTCCACGACCCGGTCGGGGTCCGTCTCGGGCGGGAACGGGAAGCGGGTCATCACGGCGGGCCCGGTCGGGACCGCCCCGCCGAAGAAGGCCGCGTCGAAGGGGCCAAGGAAGGCCGCGGCCGTGAGCACCACGGAGACCGGAGCCGCGGCTGGGCCACCCACCGCGATGTGGAGGAACCCACTGGCACGCCCCCCGGACATCAGGGCGAAGCGGCGCCCCACGGGCTCGAGCTCGGCTTCCTCGAGGCCGTCGTCGAGGGGATCTCCGTCCAGATTCGTTACGCCGACGAAGCCGTCGCCGTCGAGATCGGCGAATGCCACCACGAGAACCGGCATGCCCTCGAGCGAGGGGCTCACCACGGGCGTGCCCGTCGCCGGAATCGGTGCGCCGTCCGAGGCCGCCACCACGAATGCGATCGGGACGCCATCACCGAAAGGCTCGGCGACCGCCTCAGGCATCGACCCGCGCAGGGGAGCCGGGTCCGGGAAGGGGCCCGCGAAATCGGTCATGCCGGTGCGCAAGACGAGATCGACATCGCCGATGGCCGGCGGAGCGAGGGCGTCGTCGTCCGTGCCCAGCCGCGCGTCGGGTCCCGCCACGAGGCGAGTCACCCCCGGCTGGAGTTCGAACAGATTTCCGCCGGGAATCAGGGCCCAGTCGCCATCGACCAACGGGTCGTCCGGTGCATGGAGTCGGGCAACGCATTGCCCCTGCGCGGCCAGCAGGACCGGGAGCAGTAGGAGAAGCGGCCAGCCGCGCCGCCTGGCACCTCTCACGGGAGCCCCCCGATCTCGAAGACGATGGGATTCGAGAGGATCACCTCCCCCTCGTCGACCACGAAGAGCTGGGCCTCCGCCCCACCGGCCGGGAAGCTCGCCGGGAGCAGGACCTCGAGGCGGCGAAGGCCGAGGTGGACGAGTTGGGCGTCGGGCTCTGGCGAACCCTGGCCGAGCAGCGCCAAGGCCTCGTCGGGATCCAACCCGTCGGCCAGCTCGGCGGCGCTCCCGATGACGGCCGCTCCGGAGAGGTCGAAGCGGATGTAACCCGCTCCGCTGGTGGTTTCCCGAACGACGATCTGGAGGGGATAGGCGAGCTGGACGAGATCTGCGTCGGGGAAGCTGCCCTCTAGCTGGACCAAGACAGGGCCAGATCCCCGGGCGCTTCGTGCGCCGGTCAGGGCCAGCACGGGGTCCGTAGGGCTCCCCCACGCGAAGGCGGGCGTCAGGAGCAAAGCCATTGCCAGGGCTTGCCGAAACCGATTCATCCGCTCGCCTCCATCCTCGCCAGCGAAGCCTTCTTCGCTACCCCGAAACCGCTGTGATCCTGCTGCAAATCCCGAGCCATCCAGCCTACACGATCCCGTGCTTCTCCATCCGATAGCGAAGGGCGTGGCGGCTGAGGCCGAGCAGGGCCGCCGCGCGAGTCCGATTCCCTTGCGCCCGCTCCAGCGCCTGACGCAACAGGTGGAGCTCGAGCTCCTCGAGGCGCACCCCGCCCTCCGGCAATGCGAAGCCCGTCGGGGTCTCGCTCGGGTTCGATCTCTGGAAGAGGCCGACGAGCTGGTCGACACGAAGCTCGTCCTCGGGAGTCAACAAGATCGCCCGCTCGATGACGTTGCGCAGCTCACGGACGTTTCCGGTCCAGGGATAGGATCGCAGCGCCGCCGCCGCACCATCGCTCAGGCAGATCTTGCGACCGCCGTAGAGCTGACCGAGCTGGTCACAGAAGTATGGCGCCAGGAGGTCGATGTCCTCGGGGCGCTCGCGGAGGGGCGGGATTTCGAACGACAACACACGAAGGCGATGCAGCAGATCCTCGCGAAAGGCGCTTTCCCGGACCGCTTCATCGAGATCTCGATTGGTCGCGGCGATCACGTGAACGTCGACGGCTCGGTCGCGCGACGAGCCCAGGCGTCGGACCCGCCGCTCATCGATCACCTTCAGGAACTTGGCCTGGAGATCCAGCTGGAGATGCCCGATCTCGTCGAGGAAGAGCGTCCCGCCCTCGGCAGCCTCCACGAGCCCCGGGCGTGCCACGCGGGCGTCCGTGAAGCTCCCCTTCTCGTGACCGAAGAGCTCAGCCTCGACCATGGAAGCGGGCATCGCGGTGCAGTTCACTTCGATGAACGGCCCGTCGCCCAATCGATCGTGGATCGCCCGCGCGAGAACGCCCTTTCCGGTGCCGGTCTCGCCCGTGAGGAGAATCGCGGGCCGCTTGCCCGGCGGGAGGCCCGCCTCGGCCAGCCGCTCGAGCTGGTCGAAGATCCCGTGGATGACCGGCGAGCTGGTCACGACGCCCTGGGTCGAGGTCTGCGAACGATGACGATGATAGTCGAGCTCTCGATCGCGCAGCTGATCCGCGATCAGCCGTCCAACGAGCTGTCGAAGCTTGTCGAGATCGAGCGGCTTGGACAGGTAGTCCGAAGCGCCGCGGCGCATGGCCTCGACGGCGTCCTCGACCGAGCTGTAGGCGGTCATGAGGACGACCGGTAGCCCGCCGAACTGGCGCCGGATGTCGCTCAGCACGTCGAGGCCCGAGGCGTCGGGGAGCCGGAGGTCCAGCAGCACGAGGTCGGGCGGGTCTCTCTCGAGCGCCGGGAGAACGTCGCCGCCGCAGTCCACGGCGTTCACCTCGTGGCCACTGGCCTCGAGGGCGCGGCGCACCTGCCGCGCCAAGGTGAGCTCGTCCTCGACGAGCAGAATCGAAGCCATTGCGAGAGCTTACCACCCCGTACCGGTGATCTCTCCGCGCGATCTCACGCGTCCGCTGCGTGATCTCGCGCAGTCGGACCGGCGAGATGCATCCGTGCGACACCCCGCCACGGCATGCATCTTGCGAGGCTTCGAGGGCATGAACGGAACGAACGCGAGGTCAGATGATCAGCCGCCCGATCCTGGATTCAGGGTCCTGATCGTGGAAGACGAGCGTGGTCTGCGGGGAAGCCTGGCGACGTATCTTCGACGAAAGGGCATGGCTCCGGTCGAAGCTGGAAGCCTGGAGGACGCCGGCCTCGTACTGAACGACCGGGCGGTCGACGTGCTGGTGGTCGACGTAGGCCTCCCAGATGGAACAGGCCTCTCCCTTCTGGAGACGGTGCCGGCGGACCGGTGCCTCGTGATCACTGCGAATCCGGATCCGACCCGTTTCGCCAGTGCAGGCGTCCGGCACTGGCTGCCCAAACCCCTGGACCTCACCGTCTTCTGGTCCGCCGTCCGCGATCTGGCCGAGAAAGCCTCGCTGGCCGAGGGATGTCAGGTTTGTCCGGAGCGGCCCTGACGAAGACGGGATCGCGCAAGCAGTGCTCCCAGAAGCAACGCCGAGGCCCAGGGCACCCAGTTGCCGAGCCGGACGAAAGGCGTCCGGGTCGCTCTCGGGCGCACGTCGAGCGACAGGGCGGCCGGCACCCCTTCGGGCAGACGCGCCACGACGCGGCCGAGCCGATCGATGCCGGCGGTGATTCCGGTGTTCGTAGAGCGCAAGAGCGGCCGATCGGTCTCGATGGCACGAAACACCGCGGCTGCGAAGTGTTGTTCCATCCCTCTTCGCGTGCCGAACCACTCGTCGTTGGAGAGATTCAACAAGAGCCGTGCGCCGTCGCGGACGAGATCCCGGCTCAGCGACGCGAACACCAGCTCGTAGCAGATCGACACACCCAACCGATGCCCGGCGACGTCCACCGCACGAACCCGATCCCCGGCCGTCTCCGACAATCCCCGGACTCCCAGCCACCGGAAAGGCGCGGGGACGTACTCGGTGAACGGGACCAGGCGTGTCTTGTCGTGATGATCTCGGATCTCGAGTTCGGGGTCGATCACCAGAGCCGAGTTGTGAAGTCGCACCGGGTTGCCTTTGCCGATGCGGGGCGCGCCGAGGACGAAACTCGGCCGCGGTGCCTCCAGGCTTGCGAGCCCGCGTCGCAAGAGGCCGAAGTTCGCTGGAAGGGGGGCGCTGAACGCACTCTCGGGCCATGCCACCACGTGCGCGTCTCTGCCTTCGGACAGGGCCACGAGACGATCAAGGGCTTCGTCGACGCGAGTGGCATCGCGTCGCCAGTCTTCGGGCAGGCTTCCCTGGACCAGCGTCACCCGCAGGACGTCCCCTCCTGGCGGCGCAGAGCCGGCTCGACGCAGACCGGGCCCTGCTTCGAGCCACCGACCCGCGGGTACGAGGATCAGAGCCAGGATGGCACACGCGATTCCCGCCGCTGCCGGGCGACGGAGCTGCTCGAGCATCGAAAAGAACGCTGCGTTCGCGCCCGCCACGAGCGCAGACACCAGCGCTGCCCCACCGAGCACGGCCGACTGGGCGAGCAACGGCACGGGCGCCAACGCGTAGGCCAGGAGTCCCCACGGCAGGCCGGTGAGGAAGCTCGAACGAACTGTCTCGCTCAATACCAACGCGGTCGCCGTGCGACCGACGCGTTCGAACGGACCCTGGCGCCCGGGATCCCCCGCCAGCACGGCAAAGAGCGCGAAAGGCAGCGCGCCGAAGAGCTGCCCCAGCCCGAACGCCGCCGCGTAACCCTGCCAGTGAGGGATCTCGAAGTAGCGCGACACCGCCGTTCCGGTCGGCACGAGGACGAGGGCAACTGCAGCGACCGTCCCGGCGAGCCAACCAACGCCGAAACGTTCGAGCGCACTCCGGCCGCGCAGCGCTTCGAGCAGGGGAATCAGGCATACGAAGGCGAGTGGCCACACACCGCGGTCGGGCTGTGCGGCTGCATAGAGGAGGCCCGCGAGAGACGCCGATGCCCCGGCCCACCTCTCATCCAATCGGGGTCGTGACATTGGAGTACATTCTAGAGCACGTGAAAGTGCGCGTCCCGGCCAACTGGGCACGGCCCGCCAGAATCGCGAGCACCGTCGCGCTCGCGGTGGCGCTTACCGTGTTGATCGGGATGGCGCTGGTCGACGGTTCGCGGCGGGTCGGTTCCCCATTTCCTGGATTCATCGTCTGGGACAACGGCACACTCGTCTCGTTCCATCGCGCATCGTGGACTGGCGTTCAGGCAGGCCTGCCCTTGAACGGCGGGCGAGTCGTCGAGGTAGACGGGCGGCGCTTCTCTGGGGGCGACGACCTTCTCGAAACGGTCCGTTCCGTGCCGGTCGGTAGTCGCGTCGAGTACAGGATCGCCACACCGAAGGGAGAGCGAACGGTCGGGGTCGAAACCATGACCCTCTCCGTCGTCGACTACGTCTCCACCTTCGGCATCTATCTGTTGAACGCTGCGAGCTTCCTGTTGGTGGCGCTCCTGGCCCTCTACCTGCGTCCCGATCTTCCGGCCGCCCGTTCGCTCGCTCTGGCGTGCGCCTGCATGGGGACGCTCCTGGCGCTGACCATCGACTACTTCACGACCTATCGCCTGGTTCGCGCCTACCAGATGCTCGAGGCGCTGACGCCGCTTGCGCTGGTCCAGTTCGTTCTCGTCTTTCCGGTACCTCGGTTCTCCTTCAAGCAGCGGGTGGCGTTCATGGGTGCCTTCGCAAGCGTCGGGCTCGCCCTGGGCGTCACGAACTGGATGGCTTTCTACGTCGACCCGGAGGCTTCTCGGCGGGTGACCTATGCCATCTACCTGCTGATCGCGGGACTCGGTCTGGCGTCGGTGTTCTCCTTTGGGGAGGCGCTGGTTCGGGCCCCGTCGCCGGCGGCTCGAATGCGCGCGGCCGCCGTCTTCGCGGGAGGATTCGCTGCGATCGTGGTCCCGGCGATCCTCGTACTGGTGTTCTTCCTGCTGGGCTGGGTGATCTCCTTCAGCTGGGTCACTGCCCTCCTTCCCATCTTTCCAGCCGCCATCCTGTATGCGGTCGTCCGCCACGATCTCCTGGGGGTCGAGCGGTTCGTCCGTCTGGCGGTTGGCTACGGGATCAGCACGACCCTGGTCATCGTCGGCTATGCGGTGTCGATCCTGACGCTCGACACCGTGCTCGAGCGCGGAACCGCCAGCAACCCCGCGACCTCGTTCGTGCTGCTGCTCGCGATCGCGCTCAGCTTCGATCCGATGCGCCGTTGGATCCAGCGAGGCGTCGATCGCGTCTTCTTCCGCACCAGTGTGGATCTCGCGGAGGTGCTCGAGAGTGCGAGCTTCGAACTCGCCGGGTTGGCAGACGCGGCGTCGATCACCGAACAGGTCGTCCAGCGCCTGAAGTCGGCCCTCGAGGTGACGAATGCTCAGCTCCTTCTCGAAGAAGAAGAAGAAGCCGAACCCGAGCACGGCGCCGGCCTCTCGGTTCCGGTGCTGTTCCGGGGCGAGCGACTCGGCCTTCTTCGATGCGGCGAGAAGCGTTCCGGAGCTCCCTTTTCGGCCAGAGAGCGGGATCTGGCAAGAGGGCTCGCATCGCAGGCCGCTCTCGCCTTGCACAACGCCCGCTCGATTCGTGAGCTGCGCAACGCCCAGGACCAGCTGGTCCGGGCCGAACGTCTGGCTGCGATCGGCGAGCTCGCGGGGGCAGTCGCTCACGGGATTCGAAACCCGCTCGCAGGAATCCGGGCGACGGCACAGCTCGCGTTGGAAGAGAACCTCGAGGGGCCTCAGGCCGAATCGATGCAAGCGGTGTTGTACGAGACGGACCGCCTCGATCAGCGCGTGAGCACTCTGCTGGACTTCTCACGCCCCTTCGAGCCACAGGTCCGTATCGTGGACCTCGCGACGATCGTCGAATCCGTCCGAGCCGCCGGGGAGAGCCAGGCCCGACGGGAGCGCAAGCAGCTCCGGACGGAGCTCCCCGGAGATCCCTTGTGGGCACGGGTCGATCCCGACTATCTCGAGGAGGCCCTGCTCGAGCTGACGGCCAACGCGCTGCGGGTCGTTCCGGAAGGAGGGACCGTGACCCTCGGGCTCGAGGCCCGACCGGGCGTGGCGATCCTGCGCGTTCGCGACGACGGGCCCGGAATCCCTGCCGGCGTCCGCGACCGCGTCTTCGAGCTCTTCTTCACCACCCGCGAAGAAGGGACAGGGATGGGTCTCTCCATGGTCAAGCGGCTCGTGGAGACCCTCGGCGGACAAGTGGCTCTGGACTCCTCGGGCGAAAGCGGGACTACGTTCCGGATCGAGATCCCCATGGACAACCAGGCCAGTGGTGCGATCGGCCCATCATGAGGGCGAACCGAGGCACGACCCACCCGGGGAAGGCGCACGAGGTCGCACCGGGCTCATGAGTCCGATCTGTTCTTCAGTCGAAACTTGTGTGGTGCCAGGTCGCCAGTGCTCAGTGGAGAGACGATGCTGAAGGAGTATCTGTACGTCTCCGACCGAAAGGTAGAGGTCTGCCTATCACAGATCTCTAAGGGCCTCTAGGTCTTGGAAGACCGCAGGGGCAAGACGGTGGCATCTGGGCTCCCTGAGAGCGCTGCTCCAATGCGACCCTGAACCCGCTCGGCAATCTGACCGATGTGGTCGTCCGTCCAGTGGGTATAGATGGCGGTCGTCGAGGGCTGGGTGTGACCAAGTAGCTGGCCGATCTGCAGAAGCGAGTAGCCGGACTCGCCTGCGACGCTTGCTTGCGTGTGGCGAAAGTCCTTCAGGAAGAGATCTTGAACTCCGGACTTCTCAAGAACGTGGTGCCAAGGGCGTTTCAGTTCTCGGTACGGAGAGTTCTGCTTCTTCGGAGAAGGAAAGACATAGGTGCATTTTTGGCGGCGGTGAGCGAGGAGCTCACGTGCATGAGCACCGAGACGAACGAGCTTTTCTCCCGTCTTGGAGTCGTCAAGGACGAGAAGCGCTCTGGGGAGATTGACTTCTTCCCAACGGAGACAGGTAATCTCGCTCGGCCTGCATCCAGTGAGAGCGATAAGGCGAATGGCATCAGCGGCCGTCGAGTCAATTTCCTTGGCCTCCACCGATTCGGAGATTGCTTGGCCAAGGGCGACGAGTTCGGTGGGGGAGAGATAGCGTTCGCGCCTCTTCTCCCGGTACTTCGTGACCCCACGACAAGGATTGGTGTGGGAGGAACGAAGCCCCCAGATCTCGGCGTGGTTGAACATCTTCGAGAGCACACGGACGACTCGGTTGGCAGCAACAGGGGTCTTCTGGAGTGAAAGGTGAAGCTTCGTCACGTCACGGGTCGTGATGCTGGCGACGGGACGCCTTCCGAATGCGGGCAGGATGTGGTTTTTGAGGTCTGAACGAACATGCCGCCTTGTGGCGGGCTTGTTGTGAACGTCCACATGCTCGTTGAGGAAGCGATCCGAGAAGGTCTTGGCCGTGAGTGCGGAGCGATCCTTCTGTTGGTCTTCCGCGGGATCCTCACCCGCCTTGATCTTGCCCAGGAGCTGCTGGGCTCGCTGACGGGCTTGGGTTGGCGTCAGGACGCCATGCATGCCAAGCGAGAGCCATCGTTGTCGGCCGTGGCGGTTCACGTACTTCAGGCCGTAGAACTTCTTCCCGGAGGGAAGAACGCGGATGCAGAAGCCAGGGAGCGCGGGTTCAAAGACGACGATCCGCTTGCCGGCCGGGGCGGCGAGGTCGTCGACGAACTTCTTCGTGAGCTTCTCTCGTCGCATGCCCGTGCAACACCTGTGCAACAGAGTGAGACCCAAGTGTGACGTAGCCGGCCGAAGCTCGGCAAGACCTCGGAGCAACTTTTCATTAGTGATAACAGTTGGTTAACAAAGCGGAACGAGCGTCAACGTATGTAGGCGATTTAACACGAACGCACGATTCTGATCTTTCGTAATCAGCAGGTCAGCGGTTCAAATCCGCTCGTCGGCTCCAATTTTTTCGCGCGCTTGCGGCTGGATTAGCTGCACCGGCACCTAGACCCCTTCCAGGCGAGCGACGCGCGCGGGCGCTAGCTCGCTGTCCTGCGCACCATGGCGCGCTCGAACCAGCTCGGCGCGATCCGCGAGAGCCAGACGAAGGCGCCCGCGCGCCACGGCACGAACAGGTGGCGGCGACGCGCGAGCAGGGCGCGCAGGATCGCATCGGCAACCGCCTCGGGCGAGATGGCGTTTCGCACTCCCGTCCGGGCCGCGCCGCCCGCGCTGCCGCCGTCCGGGCCGAGCGCGTGGTCGCCGATCGAAGTGTCGACGAAGCTTGGGTCCACCAGCAGCACGCCGAGCCGACCCTCCGGGTACTCCGCCCGCAGGGATTCGAAGAAGCCGTGCAGGGCGTGTTTGCTGGCGGCGTAACCGGTGCGCGTGGCCAGGGGCGCCAGCCCCGCCACGCTGCCGAGCACCACGACCCGGCCACACCGTTCGAGTAGCGCTGGAAGCGCCGCCTTCGTGCAGTGCACGGCACCGAAGAAGTTCACCTCCATCACCCTGCGCAGCACATCGACCTGAGTGTCCTCGAAGCGGCCGAGCTGGGTGATGCCGGCGTTGTTCACGAGCACGTCGATGCCGCCGTGGGCCTGGCAGGCCTCCTCCATGGCGGCAGCACAGGCAGCGGCGTCCGTGACATCCGCGGCGATGGCCACGGCATCGTGCCCTTCGCCGCTCAGCTCGGCGGCGAGCTCGACGATGCCACGGGCCTCGCGGTCCAGGAGCGTCAGCTTCGCGCCGGCGCGAGCGAACCGCCGGGCAAGTGCGGCGCCGATGCCGGAGCCCGCGCCTGTCACCACCACGCTCTGGCCCTCGAGCGTCAACGAGTTCGCTGGTTGGCGAGGACGGGGCGGTAGCGCAGGAAGTCCACCTGCTCGGCGCCCCGGGCCGAGAGGCCGAGCCCGTGGAGCGCGCCGAGGATCCAGGCCAGGAGGCGCGGCGGCAGTGCCAGGTAGGGCTTGCCCAGCCGGCGGGCGATCTCCGGCAAGGTGACGGCGCCATCGCCGGCCAGGTTGTAGACCCCCGAGCGGCCCTCGAGCACGCCCTTCACGATGCACGCAGCCACGTCCTCGTCCCAGACCAGCACGAAGGGTGAATCGGAGCCGCGCACGACCGGGCGGTCGAAGATCGCCGAGATCGGACTGGTGACGCGGTCGCCGAGGATCGTCCCCGGGCGGAAGACGAGCTGCTCGAGCTCCGGATGCTCCTCGCGGAAGCGTGCGAGCACCTCCTCGGCCAGGCGCTTGTGGTCCGCGTAGGCGAACTCGGGGTTGCCGCGCAGCGGGTCGCCCTCGCGAAGCAGCGCGGGGGCGTCGGCGTGATAGCCGTAGGCGGCGCCGCTGCTCGTGTAGACGATGCGCTTCACGCCGGCCGTCACGCAGGCGCGAGCCACGTTCTCGGTGCCGAGCACGTCGATCTCGTATTCGCGCTCGCGCGTGCTTTCCTTGCCCGGCGTCACCACCGCGGCGAGATGCACGACGGTGTCGATGCCATGGGCCTCGAAGGCCTTGGCGAGCTCCGGATCGCGGATGTCGCCCGTCTCGTAGCGAACGCCTTCGAGCTGCTCGGCCGCGGGCAGCTCGCGAACGTCGAGGGCCACGATCGTCGTATCCTCGGCCGCTCGCTTCTCCGCCAACAGGGCTACGACCTGGCGGCCCACGAGCCCCGACGCGCCGGTCACGAGCACGGCAGGCGCGCTCATGCCTCCGGCTCCATGTGCATGGCCTTGAAGACGTCGAGCCCTGGCGCCCACATGTGTTCCACCGGGTCCACATCCACGTGGATCACCGCCGGCTTGCCGCTGGCGACGCTGCGTTCGAGTGCGGGCCGGAGCTCGGAGGCCCGCTCCACACGCTCACCGTGGGCCCCCATGGCGCGCGCCAGGTCGTCGAAGCGAATCTCTTCGAAGTCGGTGTTGAGGGTGCACCCCTTGGGCAGTGAGCGCTCGGCCATCATCTTGTCGGGGTCGTTCGCCATGCTCTGGCCGAACTTCACCATCCCCCACTGGCGATCACAGAGCACGAGGTAGACGACGCGCAGATCGTTGCGGACGGCGGTCTCGATCTCCTGAGGATGGAAGCCCATGGCTCCGTCGCCGACGATTGCATAGACCTGCCGCTCCGGAAACGCGACCTTCGCCCCGAGGGCCTGCCCGACGCCCGCGCCGAGCATGCCGAACTTGAAGGTGCTGAGGAGGCTCCCGGGCACGCGATTCTCGTGAAGCAGGTTCGTCCAGACCGCCGTGTTGCCGCCATCGACCACCAGGATCGCATCGTCGTCGAAGAACTCCCCGCAGGCGATCGGCACGAAGGCCGTGTGCATGGGCGCCTGCTCGGGATCCTTCGCAACCGAGCGCAGGAATGCCCGGACACCTTGCTTCTGATCGTTCCAGGTTTCGAGCCGCTCTCGCCGCTCGGGCAGCTTCGCCGAGACGTCGTGCTGCTTCAGCGCGGCGAGCAGCGCCTCCAGGAAAGGGGCCACGTCGGAGAGGATCGCCAGGGCGACGGGCTTGTTCATGCCCAGCACCTCTTCGTCGCAGTCCACCTGGATGACAGCCTGCTGCTCGGCTGCCCCCCAATAGCGCGGCTTGCCCCACCAGTCGGTCTCGCCGAGACGCGTGCCGAGCGCGAGCACCACGTCGGCCTGGCCGCGCACCTCGTCGATCAGGGGTGGCAACAACGGAATCGCGTTGGGAAGACGTTCGTCGAGGGCCGGGCGCCCGCCGAAGCTCGCCGTAACCGGGATGGCCAGCGTGCGGACGAGCTCCTCGAGCAGCTCGGCGGCCCCGCCGTGCAGGACACCGCTACCGGCGTGGACGAGCGGGCGCTCGGCCGCTGCCAGCCGCGCGGCGGCGTGGCGGATGAGATCCGGGTCGGGCACGAGCGCGGTGGTCCGGCGGTAGCTCACGGGCGCGTGGATCGGCTGCCGCGCGAGCGCTTCCGAGAGCGGCTCATTCATCACGTCCTCGGGGATCGTCACGAACACGACACCGGGCCGGCCGCGGAAGGCCGTGCGAAACGCACGCTGCATGATCTCGGGGATGCGGTCCGCCGAGCGCGCGGCGCCGGCCCACTTGCTCATGGGCTTCACCACCGCGACCTGGTCGAAGTACTGGTAGCTGCCGCCGCGGTCCGGCCCGACGATGGCCGAACGCCGCCAGCTCGAGACCACGAGCACGCGGTTGCCCTCGCCGTTCTCGACGGCGATGCCCGGCAGCACGTTCGCGACGCCGGGCCCGTTGCTGGCCAGGCAGACGCCGAGCCGTCCGGTCATGCGCGCGTAGGCGCCCGCCATGTGAGCCGCCGTGCTCTCGTGCCGCGGTGTCACGAGCCGGATCCCGTGGTCCGCCAGCACCGACGTCAGCCCATAGTAGGTTCCGTCGATGATCCCGAAGACGACCTCCACCCCTTCGGCGGCCAGCATGCGGGCGATGATCTCACCACCGGTTCGGGATTCCATGGTCGCGATCCTCCCAGCGCTCGGTTCCACCGAGGCTCCTCGGGCCGCCCTCGCTCACGAACTCCGTTCCGCGAGACGCTGGGCCAAGGCGTGCCTCCATTTCTCCATCGGCTGGAAGTCCGGAGCCTGCTTACAGGCTAGCTCGGTCCGAGCCAGGATCTCCTCGTCGGACTGATCGAGATCCAGAGGGTCGACCACCGGCTGACGAACGTGCCAGGGCGTGTCCACGAAGCACTCGATGCCGTTTCCCTCGGGGTCGGGAAAGTAGAGCGACCAGCCGCGCCCGTGGGACATGGGCAGGAAGCGCGTGACGCCGGCCTTCTGAGCCGCGGCCTTCATGGCACGGAGTTCAGCGAGGCTCTCCAGGTGGAAGGAGATCTGGTTCACCACACCCGCCTGGATGCCGCCGTCCTCGCGCCCTTCGACCAGAGCAATCTGGTGATGTTCGCTCGGGTCGGAACTCAGGAAGACGATCCGAGGGTCGCCCGGAAGCGGGAGCTTTCCGCGGTCGGTGACCTCGAGGCCGAGGAGGCCACTATAGAACGCCTCCATCGCATCGAGGTCGTGCACGTGGATCCCGATGTGACTGAAGCGAACGGAGGGATGGCCGGTCACGGAATGAGCCTCCTTGACTCCGAAGGACAGGCGCTTCTCCCGTCCTTCGGAGCCCGTGGATTTCAGGGCCCTGCGGGCGACTGGTACTCGAGGCCGATCCGACCGAGTCGGGTCTTGAACTCCTTCAGCACCGTGTCCGTCAGCACGCCTTCGAGCTCTTCCGGGCTCGCGGTGGCGAGGTCCGTTCCGTGCCACTGGCCGGGAGCGAGCTCCTCTCCGCCCTCCTCGGCGAGGCGGCGGCCCTCGTCGATCGCGGGCTGGTTGTCACCGAAGGCGTCCGCGAAGGTGGCGAGCATGTGGTAGCTCATCTCCTTCTGCATCTTCTCGATCTCGGGCTTCTTCTCCGGGTGCTCCTTGATCAGGGAGCCGATGCGATTCTCGCCGAACCCGACGTGGCGCCGTTCGTCCGCAATCGTTCCCGCGAGGGTATGGGCGAACTTGGGGTTGGACTTCTCGCTGACCGCCTGGAGCATCTCGAACACGCTGAACGCCATGCCTTCGAGCACGATGTTCTGTCCGACCACGCCAGCGACGAAGTCCTTCTTGTCCACCTTCTCGAGCAGGACCTCCGCGAACTTCACCAGGTTCGGATTCACGTACTGCGAGAGCGTGCTCTCGAGATCCTGCTTCTTCACGCCGAGGTCGTAGAGACGCTGGGTGAAGATCTCGACGTGGCGGGCCTCGTCGAGCGTCTGCGTGGCAAGGAACCGTTTGCTCGCCTCGTCCGGGGCCGCGTTGATCAGGCCCGAGGACGCCGCGAGCGCACAGCGCTCCCCCATCACGAGCTGGACGGTGGTGAACAGGGTGTCCTCGCGCAGGGTTTCATTCGTGAGGAGAAGCTCCGGCTCGGACTCGCCGGGAGCGTGGCCGAACTCGGTCTTCTCGAGGTAGCCCTGGGGACAGGACTCGAGCCAACGCTGGATCGAATAGCCAGAAAGGAAATTACTCATTGCAGGCCTCCGGTGAAGCGAATCGGAAATTCGCGTTCGGGCGCAACCTGCCCCTTCGCAAGGCTCGTACCAAGGCGGTGAGAGCCCAGGGGCGCCACGGGGCCACAATACGGCGCGAGCGGGACATCTTGTCGAAGTGGCGTGACAAGCGGACACAACCACCACGGGTGGTGCCGCTACGGCCTCAGTCATGCCGTCGGCGACACATATCTGCGGTCACCTCGAGAGGACGTCCGAGCGATGGTGAGACGCCTTCTGGAACGGCGTGGCCACACGGTCTTCACGTTCGCGGGCACGCGTGAGAGCGGGGCTCAGGCAGCCCCCGCCACGTCGCGGTCCAAGCTCTTGAGCAGTCGCTCCTCACTGCGCTCGTGCTGCGTGAACTGGGAGGTCAGATCCTGGAAGGCCCGACCGGCCGCTTCGAGATCGGCACGCTCCAGATGCTCGGCGATTGTTGCCAGGTCCAGCCTGAACCGAAGGTGGCCTTCAGCGAAGGCCCGGAGTCGGGGCTTGAGACTGGGACGCAGCGATCCGATCGTCGAGTAGTAGAGTCGATCTTCCTGATCGAAGTGCACATCGAGTTCTTCTCGCAGCGCCGCGAACGCGTCGCGAACTGCCTCGATATCCTCCGACTCCTCGAAGGCCTGTACGGCGTAGGTAAAGAGCTCTTCCAGGCGCCGGTGGGCGGTGCGAACCGCTTGCTCCACGACCTCCGTCCTCGACGTCTCGTCACGCATCGTACCCCTCCTCTAACCCATCTCTCACTGCTCCGATATGATCTTCATCATAGTCAGGAGCTGACCGGATGGACAACGGGCCCGCAATCGAGCTTGGAGAGGCCGAACTCTTCCGAGTCCTTCCCGACGACCGCCTGCGACCCTTCCAGGAGCGAATGCGCCACCGCAGCTTCGACCGCCAGCAGGCCCTCTACATCGAAGACAGCCCCGCCGACCGGCTCTGGGTGGTTCGGTCGGGACAGGTTCGTCTCTACAAGGGATCTGCCGATGGTCAGGTCACGACACTGGACGTGCTCGGGGCTGGCGAGGTGTTTGGCGCGGTGGCCGCCCTGGAGTCCGAAAGCTACCCCTCGAGTGCAGAGGCATTCACCGAATGCAGCGTCTGGTCGCTGTCGCGCGAGCGCTTCCTCAAGCTCCTCGACGAGGAGCCGCGAATCGGGACGGAGATCCTCCAGATCCTTTCCCGGCGCCTGCGCAACGCCCACGACCGGCTGCGCGCCTTCGCTCATGATCCCGCGCCAGCGCGCCTGGCGAGCGAGCTCTTGCGCGCAGCCGACGGCGGCGAGGCCCGCACGACACGACGCGCCCTCGCGGAAGCGGCCGGAACGACCGTGGAGACCGCAATCCGCGTCATGCGCCGCTTCCAGCGGGAAGGCCTCCTCGAGGGTCAGGTCGGCCTGATCCGGATCCTGGACGAGGCACGCCTGCGCGAGATCGGCGGACAGTAGGCCCAGAGGCGGCTGGGGCGATCAGTCCTTGATGAGCCGAAGCAGGTCGAATGCCGAGACGACGCCTTGGAGCGTGCCGTCCTCCACGACGAACAATCGATGGATTCGATGCTTGAGCAGGGTCTCCGCGACTTGGGCCGCGGAGGTCGTGGGCGGGACGCTCACGATGCTGTCCGTCATGGCATCCGCGACGGTGAGCGCTGACAGCCGGTCCTGGAAATCCTCGGGACCCTGAACCCAATCGGGGGATGAGTAGGGGAGCAGGTCTCGGAAGTATTCCGAATCGCTTCCGGCCGACTCGTGCGTCTCGTTGGCGGCCCGCAGGAGATCGGTGCTCGTGATGACGCCGAGCAGCTCTTCGGCCTCGCCGACGACCGGCGCGCCGCTGATGCCCTCCGCGACGAAGAGCCGCTGCACGTCCAGCAGCGACGCCGTGCTGCTGACGGTGACGACGCGGCCGTCCATGAGGGTTCGTGCCTCGGGCATGATTGATCCTCCCTACCCGGAGCTATCGCAAGTCTCATGCCTTCCAGGCTCGCTCTGAGCCGGTCGCCCGGGGTTCTACCCGCGACGAAGAGCCTCGGGCGAGGCCAAACGCCACGGTCGCTGTGAGCGCCTCGGCCTCGCCGCCCAGGAGGCATCGGCATAGGTCTTGCGTAGAATCGGCTCCATGACGAGCCGCGACACTGCAGCAACGAAAGCGCCGAGAGAAGCCGAGCACTTCGACGTACTCATCGTCGGATCCGGGATCTCCGGGGTGGGCGCGGCCTACCACCTGAAGGAGCAGTGCCCCGAGAAGAGCTTCCTCGTCCTCGAAGGGCTCGAGAGCTTTGGTGGCACGTGGTTGATGCACACCTATCCGGGCATCCGTTCGGACAGCGACCTCTACACCTTCGGTTATCGCTTCAAGCCCTGGACGGGCCCGCCGATCGCGACCGGCGAGGAGATCCTCTCCTACATGGGCGAGGTGATCGACGAGAACGACCTCGCACCCCACATCCGCTACGGCCACCACATTTCCAAAGCCAGCTGGTCGAGCGAGGAGAATCTCTGGACCCTCGAGGCCACCCGAAAGGGCGAGGGGCCGCGCGGCGACGAGGCGGTTCGCTTCACCGCGAACTTCCTCTGGATGTGTCAGGGCTACTACCGGCACTCCGAGGGCTACACGCCCGAGTGGGAGGGAGTGGAGGACTTCGCCGGGGAGATCGTGCACCCCCAGACCTGGCCCGAGGATCTCGACTACAAGGGCAAGCACGTGCTCGTCATCGGCTCCGGCGCCACGGCGGCGACGCTGGTCCCGGCCATCGCGGGCGACTGCAGCCACGTCACCCTGCTCCAGCGCTCACCGACCTACTTCATTCCGGGTCGCAACGAGAACGAACTCGCAGATCAGCTCCGCGAGCTGGAGATCGACGAGACCTGGATCCACGAGATCACCCGCCGGAAGATCCTGCACGACCAGCACATGATCACGAAGCTCTCTTTCGAGCAGCCGGAGTTCGTGAAGGAAGAGCTCCTCAAGGGGGTCCGCGAGTACCTCGGGCCCGACTACGACATGGACACCCACTTCACGCCGAACTACAGGCCCTGGCGGCAACGGATCGCCTTCGTCCCGGACGGCGACATCTTCAAGGGGATCGCGTCGGGCAAGGCCACCGTCGTCACCGACCATATCGATCGCTTCACGGAGAAAGGAATCCTGCTCGAGTCGGGCAAGACCCTCGAGGCCGACATCATCGTCACCGCGACGGGCTTCAACCTGAGCGTCCTCGGCGACATCGACTTCGTCATCGACGGGAAGCCGCTCGACTTCGCCGAGACGCTGACCTACCGCGGCATGATGTTCACCGGGGTGCCGAACATGCTCTGGATCTTCGGCTACTTCCGCGCGAGTTGGACGCTGCGGGTCGACCTGCTCGGCGATTTCGTCTGTCGCCTTCTCCACCGGATGGACGAGAAGGGGGTCAACCGGGTCACCCCCGTGCCGCGTCCGGAGGACATCGACCTGCCGCGCCTGTCCTGGATGGATCCGGAGAACTTCAACCCCGGCTACGTGATGCGGAAGATGCACCTCCTGCCGAAGCGGCTCGACAAGCCCGAATGGCAGCACACCCAGGACTACTGGAGCGAGAAGACGGACATCCCCGCCATCGATCTCGACGACGAGGTGTTCCTCTACGAGTGACCGGGCAGGCCACGGAAGTGAGACATCCCAGGCCTGGCCGCAAACCCAGCGAGGCGGAATACCCCAGCCGTCTGGCCATGGGACCGCCCTACCCGCCTCAGACTCAGGTCCGATCCATCCGCGATTAGCACGATCCCTGCGTTGTTCCTGGCTCGCGGGTTCCGGGTTCCTCCAGGAGTCATGATGTCGATGAATGACGGCCTCCGGCTGATCGATCCCCTTGCCTACAGCGAGAAGGGGTACCCCCACGAAGAGTGGACCCAGCTACGCCGGGACGCGCCCGTCCACTACTTCGAGCCGCCCGGGTGGCCCGCGTACTGGGCCATCACCAAGCACGCCGACATCATCGAGGTGTCGAAGCAGCCCGACGTCTTCCTGAACGGCCCCGGCATGACGATCACCCGCAGCGAGGGCGAGACCGAGGAGGAACGAGCCACCCGGGAGCAGATCAAGACGATCATCAACATGGATCCGCCCGAGCACCGGAAGTATCGAGCGGTGGCGACACCCTTCTTCACGCCGCGGGCGATCGGTCAGGTCGAGCCTCTCGTCAACGAGACGGCCCGCAAGCTCGTGGATGGCCTCGGCCGTGAGGGCGAGTGCGATTTCATCACCGAGATCGCATCCATCCACCCGCTGAAGGTGATCGCCCGGCTCCTCGGGGTCCCCGAGGCCGACGAGCCCTTCATCCTCAAACTGACCAACGAACTCTTCGGCGCCGAGGACCCCGAGTTCCAGCGCAGCCCGGACCGAATGGAGGGCATTCGGAAGCTCTTCATGGATTTCTGGGGCTACTTCGGCGAGATCATCGCCGATCGCCGAGCCCGCCCGACCGACGACCTCGCGAGCCTCTTCGCCAACGCGAAGATCGACGGCGAGCCGATGGGAGAGCTCGAGACTCTCGGCTACTTCCTGATCGCCTTCACCGCGGGCCACGAGACGACACGCGGCTCGATCGGCGGCGGCATGCACGCGCTGATCGAGAACCCGGACCAGCTGCGGTGGTGGAAGGAGAACCCGGAGCTCACCCCCGTGGCCATCGACGAGATCGTCCGGTACGTGACGCCGGTCAATCACATGATGCGAACCGCCGCACGCGACTACACCCTGAACGGGCAGACGATCCGCGAGGGCCAACACCTGGTGCTCTTCTACGCCTCCGCGAATCGCGACGAAGAGGTCTTCCCGGACGGCGAGGTGCTGCGTCTCGACCGGAAGCCCAACCCGCACCTCGGTTTCGGGATCGGCGAGCACTTCTGTCTCGGCGCCCACCTCGCCCGCAAGACGAGCGGCACGATCTTCCGCGAGCTCACATCCCGCCTCGAGTTCGTCGAGCTGGCCGGGCGCCCGCTCCGGACCGCGTCGAACCTGGTGCCCGGCTTGAAGCATCTCCCGATCCGCTACCGACTCACGGAAGGGGCCTAGCCATGGTCGTCCACTACGACCCGTTCAGCGACGAGATCCTCGACGATCCGCACCCGTTCTACCGTGTGCTCCGCGACCACGCCCCGGCCTACTACCTCGACGAGTTCGACGCCTGGTTCCTCTCGCGCTTCGAGGACATCTGGGAGCAGACGGGAGACACGAAGAGCTACTCGGCGGCGGCGCGCGGCACGACGCCGGCCCATCTGCTGACGGACCAGCTTCCGGTCCTCCCGAGCGTCAACTTCATGGATCCGCCCGAGCACGTCCGGAACCGGGCCCTCATCAGCGGCGCGTTCAAACCGCTCCGGGTTGCCGCCCTCGAGCCGCTCGTGCGGGAGATCGTCGGCCGCCGCATCGACGCCATCGCAGACCAGGGTGGCTGCGACCTCGTCGGGGACTACATCGCGAAGGTCTCGATGGAGGTGTCGTGCAACCTGCTCGGCCTGCCCGTCGAAGACGGCGACTTCCTCGTTGAACTCGTGAACCGCTTCTTCGAACGCGAGCCCGGGCACCGCGGTATGACCGAGGGGGGCCTCGCGGCGGCCGGCGAGCTGAACGAATACCTCGAGGTGATCGTGCGGCAACGGCGCAAGACACCCGCCGAGGGAGACGTGCTCATCAACGTCTACCTCGGGGCGGAGTTCGACGGCAAGCCGTTGCCCGACGAGAACATCGCCTCCCAGATGGCGACTCTCGTGATCGGCAGCAGTGACAGCTTCCCGAAGGTCTTCGCCGCGGGGCTGCTCGAGTTGCAACGGAACCCCGCCCAACGCGACGAGCTGAAGGCGGATCGCAGCCTGCTGCATGATGCCTTCCAGGAGATCCTCCGCTTCGGGATGCCGACCCAGATGCTGGGCCGGACGCTCACGCGAGACGTCGAGATCCGCGGCGAGACCATGAAGGCAGGCCAGGCCGTGATGTTCCTGCTCGTGTCGGCAAATCGGGACGTCCGGGAGTTCAACGCGCCGGACCGGTTCGACATCCGGCGCAATGCGAAGCGGATGCTGACCTTCGGGCACGGAAGCCACGCCTGCCTCGGCACCCACATCGCCGAGCTCGAGGGTGAGGTCGCCCTGGGTGCCGTGCTCGACCGGATCCCCGACTACCGGATCGACGAGAGCCGAGTCGAGCGGCTTCGCTCCGAATTCGTCGCGGGCATCACCGCACTGCCCGCGACCTACTGAGGGGCTCGACATTCCGCAGCGTCTCGCGGAAGCAGCGAGCCCCGAGAGCCTCGTCTCGGCGCTGGCCTAGTTCGATGGCGAGCCCTGGCTCGACGTGAACCTCGCCGCCATGGGGGCGAGCCATCGGGAGTACGGCGTACGTGAGGAGATGTACGACCGGTGGGTGACCAGCCTGCTCACCGCCTTGCCCGAGGTGCTGGGCGCCAGACGGGACGCCGCCACGGCGCGCTCCTGGCGTGCCGTACTCGCAGCGATCAGGGCACCCATGCGGACCGCCGGCCGCACCGACCGCTAGCTCACTGCAGGGCGCGCGCGTAGGTGCCGAGATCGAAGTAGTCGCGC
>JAFDDA010000242.1 GCA_019311105.1 Deltaproteobacteria bacterium | reverse complement strand
GTTCCGCTGAATGATCTGGGAGACGGTCTCCGTATAGCGGTTCACGGTGGAGAAGATCTCTTCGGCCTTTCGACTCTCCGCGAAGCTCGTGTAGCCCCGGATGTCCACGAAGAGAACCGAGACTTCGCGTTCCCCGGAGGTCAGGTCCCCGCCGCTTCCGAGTTGTTCGGCGATGGCTCCGGGGACGTACCGACGCAGCGCCTGCTGCATCTCGCGTCCCTCACGGATCGTCTCCTCTTGGTCGAAGCGACGCAGTTCCGTGGACACCTTCTCCGCGACAGCGGCCAGCAGCGACAGATCCGTCGAGGTGTACACATCCCCCGAACTCTTCGGGCCGAGGCATAGGAAGGCGGTGAGGGCGTCGCCCTGGCGCACGGGTACGACCACCTCGGCCTGGAGTGTTTCCAGTGCGGCGCGGTCAAAGGGGCCTAGGGTGGCCTCATCCGGGCGGCGACCGGCCGCGCTGAGGGACAGAGGTGCGGGGCGCTCGGCCAGGGAAGCGACGAGCGGGCTCGCGGCTCCGAAGGCCGGCGGCACCGCCCGGCCCTCGACGAATACCGGGGCGTAGCTGTCTTCGACGGCGGCGTAGACGATGCACGTGTCCGGCTGGAGCAGGCGGTGGAGGCCCTTTCCCGTGCGTTCCGTCAGCTCTCGTGCATCGGTACAGGCAGAGAGCGTTGGCAGCAGCTCCGCAATGCCGTGGTCGAGCGCGTAGCGCTCCTTGAAGAACAGTCGGTCGATCTGGGGGCGCAGCTGGCGGTGCGCAGGGATCACGAGGGCAGCCAGAGTGAAGGAGAGGATGATCTGGCTGGTCTCCGGAGCAACGCCGATGAGGCCCGATACCGTTTCGGCGATGCGCGGCACGGCGATCAGCACGCCGCCTCCCAGCACGACGGCCAGAACGTTGAGTGACGCCGTCGTCGAGAGGATGCGATCGACATCGAAGAGATTGAAGCGCAGGACCGAGACCACGAGAGAAAGCGGGAAGAGTGGGTAGGCCCAGATGCTCACGAACCAGAGCCAGCTGAGGCTGGCGTCGAGGGCGGCCGCAGTCGCCGCGAGCGCTGAGGGGAGCACGGTGCAGTAGGTCCCGAACACGACCCACTTCATCTGCCGCCGAGCGACCCGGTCTCCGCGGCGGTACTTGTACGTCGCGACGGAGAGCATCGCGATGGCGCCCAGGATCGCGGTCAGCATGAATCCCAGCTCTGCGATCTCCACCCACTCCGTGAACAAGAGTAAGTCGAAGAGGCCCGCCGGAAGGGCGAACCCCCACGGCCAGATGGCATGCCACCGGCCCTCCGGCACACGGTCGTCCGGGAACCGGAACAAGAAGCGGATCGCCAACCCGTGCATCAGGGAGCCCGCGATGGCCCAGAACGCCAGCCAGACGTGGAGCAGCAGCGAGCTGCTGGCGAAGGTGCAGTTCGCGAAGCCCAGGGCCATGGCGGCATGGAACTGGGCGCGCACGGTCGGGGTCGGCTGGGCGCGGAGGAGCAGGAAGAGGGCCGCGGCGACGAAGGCGAGCGAGGCGACCAAGGTGGACCGGAATACCGACAGGGACCCCAGGCGGAGAGAGGTTTCGAACCGTTGGCCATCGCGCTCGTAGACGACCGGAGCGCTGAGACCCCTCTTCCCCACGTCGAAGCTGCGCGCCGCGAAGCCCAGCGTGCCGACACCGCGGAGGTCGATCTCGCCGAGGCGGATCAGGCGGTCACCGGCTCGGAGACCTGCCGGCCCGAGCGGGTCGGAAGCATGAGGGGCTCGCTGGAACCCACCCGTGAGCACGGGGTAGGCGTCGGGAGCCTCGATCGAGAGGCCCAGGGCGGCGAAACCGCCGCCGTCGATCTGGCTCTTGACGCCGAGCGAGAAGCACACGACCCAGATCGGCACCAGGATCAGGACCAACGCCTTGTCGAGCGGCGCGAGGCGGCTCAAGCGGGGGTGCTCCCTGCGACTCGGTGCATCGCCAGCACGTAGACATCCTGGGTCTCACGCCGGCCGCGGATCGGCACGTCGGGTCGCTTGTCGAAGTCGGCGGCGGCAGACTGTGCCCTCTCCCATGTATCGGCGTCGATCACCACGGATGCACCTAGCTCCCGCGTGAGGCTCTGGAGGCGCGCTGCCAGGTTCGTGGTGTTCCCGATGGCGCTCCAGATCATCCGGTCCACCGCCTGGATGTTGCCAACGAACGCCTCGCCTGTCGCGATGCCTACGCCGACCGAGAGCGTCTCCCCGCCCTCGACCGGGAGCGAACCGACGGCCTCCACGATTTCGCGTCCCGCCTCGACCGCCGCCCGCTCCTTGTGTGCCAGCTCCCGGGGTGCGCCGAAGACGGCCATCATGCCGTCGCCGTTGAACTCG
>JAFDDA010000241.1 GCA_019311105.1 Deltaproteobacteria bacterium | reverse complement strand
GAGCACACCCCGCCGCGCCAGTGCATCGAGGGCCGGCGTGGTCGTCGGTGCGTGGCCCGTGATCGAGAGACGGTCGGCGCGCAGGGTGTCGAGGACGATCAAGACGACGCCCTGAAGTTCATCGGGCGCGGCGTCGGCCGGCGCGGGCGGCGCGACCTCCTCCGGAGCCTTCGGGGCGGGCGCCGGCCCGCCGGGCTCCGCGTCGTCGAGGTAGCCGAGTGCGCGCAACATCTCCTTCGACGCCGCGTCGAGGCCTTCGACGTCGAGCTCCGCGGCCGCATCGTCCGATGCGGGGCCCGTCTCCGCCCAGCGAGCGAGGGCCAGCGCGAGCCGCGCCGTCGTCTCGGGATGCGCCGACGCCACGTTTGCCAGTTCGCGCGGGTCGGCCTCGAGGTCATAGAGTTCGAAGCGAGCGCCGGTCATCGCCTGCCGGTCGGCGGCCGACGGCACCTCCACGAGCTTCCAACGCCCTTCGCGGATCGTCCGCTGGGCCTCGGCCTCGTACCCCGACTCCATGAAGACCTGCAGCGGCGCCGCCGACGCGTCGCCATGAATCAGCGGGACGAGGCTCGTCCCCTCGAACTGATCCGGCACGGGCAAGCCGGCCAGCTCGACGAGAGTCGACGCGAGATCGATCACCCCCACCGGCTGCGCCACGGTGCGACCCGCGGGCACCGAGCCTTCGTGCACGATGATCGCCGGGACATGGGCCGTCGGCTGGTAGGGCAGCTTTCCGTGCTCGAGGTAGTACTCATGCTCGTCGAAGCTCTCGCCGTGGTCGGCCGTCAGCACGACCACGGTGTTCTCGCGCCCGAGGTCGGCGAGCGCCTGCAGCAGCCGGCCGATCTCGTCGTCGAGGTGCCGGACCTCCCGGTCGTACTGCGCTCGATAGAAGCCGAGATCGGTGATCGTCTTTCCCGACGGAGACGTCTGCAGCTGATACGCCGGCAACGGCGCCGTGGCGAACTCCGGCGGGTGGGCGCTCAAGAAGAGCTCACGGTACGGCTCGGGCGGAGCGTAGGGCCCGTGCGGGTCCATGTAGTGGAGCCACAGGAAGACGCGCTCCTTCTTCGGGATCGAACGCAACCAACCGAGGGCCTGGTCGTTCACCACGCCGGCGTTGGTGAACTTCTTCACGAGACCCGGCTGGTTGACGAAGCGTCGGCGCGGCGCGGTCTCCTGCCAACGCTCCTCCCATGACTCCTGAAAGAACTCGAACCCTTGCTCGAAGCCGAGGGCACGGCCGACATTGAAGTTCGCCACGACCGCGCCCGTCCGGTAGCCGGCCTCGCCGAACACTTCCGAGAGCACTGTCAGCGACTCGGGCAGGATCCGCGGCCGCAACCGCAGCCCCGTCGTCTTTGGGTAGGCGCCCGTGAGCAGCGACGCCATGCTCGGCCAGGTCTTGGGCCACTGAACGGTGGCGTCTTCGAAGCGGACGCCCCGCGCCGCGAGCGCATCGATGTGAGGCGAAGTGTCCAGGCGGTAGCCGTAGGCGCCGAGCCGATCGGCCCGCAGGGTGTCGACGGTGATCAGCAGGACGTCGGGCCGCGTGTCTTGCGCGCCGCATCCGGACAGCACCGCGGCGGCCAGCACGAAGGCCGCTGCCGCGCTCTGGGGAACTCGCCCCTCTTCTGCGGTGCCGACGCCCAAGCTAGCTGCCCCCATCCGCTCCGGCGCCGAGTCTAGGCTCCAAGTCCCTGAAACTCAAACGAAAGCAGGCTAGAGGGCGCGCCCGGCACGGACCACGACCGGGGAGCCGTCGGCCACGAACGCGGTGCTCGGAGCGCGCGATAGCGGCCGGGCAAACTCGGCTCCGTAGAGCGTTGCCACATCGCAATCGAGCGATGCCTCGCTCGCGCGCCAGACGTTCCACCGTGGGTGTTCGACCTGATACTCGACGGTTGCTCCGCAGCGATCGACCCTGGCAGCGTAGCCGGCGGGCTCGGTACCACCGTGAGTGCTGCGACGAGGGAAACGAGGAGAGAGAGCGAGGTCGGCTTCAGGGTGCGCAGGCCCTCCCTAACTGCCGGCAGTGTCCGGTGGGTGAAAACCGGCTAGGCGCCGCGTTCCCGGGCCCGCTGGTCGAGCTCCGCTCGCACCCGTGCGTGCTCCTCACCCGTAAAGCCGAAGTATCGCCAGGCGTAGAGCGCCGTCCCCACATAGAAGGTGAGAGGCAACAGGCTGAAGAGTGCGCGCAGGGCGAACTTCGCCTCCTCCGTCTGCTCCTGACCGGGCACGTAGCCGACTCGATCCAGGGTCACCCCGACCAGCATGACCATCACTCCGAACGCGGACTTCATGAGGAAGGTGCGCATCGCGAAGTAGGCGCCCTCCTTGCGTTCGCCGGTTTTCCACTCGTCCCAGTCG
>JAFDDA010000061.1 GCA_019311105.1 Deltaproteobacteria bacterium | reverse complement strand
ACCTGCGTCGCGATGGGCTACCCCGACGACGGCTTCGTCGCCAACGACGTGAAGTCGGTGCGTGCCGCCAACGACGACGTGGTGTCGTATGTCGGCTTCTGACGACGTACAGTGTGTGCCGTCAGCACGAGCCTTTTGAACTTTCGGGATTCGGCTATTGGCCCTCGACCCGGTGCACCACCGACAACATCAGCCCGGGTACGAACCGCCGCAAGATCTGGGCGAATTTCGTCTGTGCCGTCGGGAAGCAGAACGCCTTTCCCTTGGCGAGGTCCCGCTCGATTGTGTCGAGGACCCGGCCCGGCGCGATCGGCTTGCCCAACTCGAGCATCTTGGGCTTCGAGGTTGCCTGGTCGAGCAGTGGGGTGGCCACCGGCGGCGGGCAGACGGCGATGATGCGGACACCCTTGCCCCGGTTCTCGTGGTGGAGGACCTCGCTGAAGGCCACCACCGCGAACTTCGCCGCGTTGTACGCGCCGAAGTGCAGGGTCGGGCCCCAACCGGCGATCGAGGCGAAGTTGATCAGGTCGCCGCGACCGCGTTCGAGCATACCCGGGAGGATCGCCTTGGCGACGTGGACCACGCCGTTGTAGTCGATCTCCATGATGCGCAGGATCGTCTCGGTGTCCTGTTCCATCAGGAGCCCGGTGGGCATGATGGCGGCGGCGTTGTAGACGCGGTCGATGGGGCCGAGGCGGTTCTCGACTTCCTTCACCGTCGCGAGCACCGCCTCGTTGTCGGTGACGTCGAGGCGCCAGGTCTGGATACCCTCGCGCCCCTGGGCGGCCTCGCTGAGCCCGGCCTCGTTGATGTCGACGGCGGCGACCTTCGCGCCGGCGTCGGCCATGCGCTGGGCGGCGAGCCGCCCCATGCCGCTTCCGCCTCCTGTGATGAATACCACTTGATCAGCGAACGACACGGCGTCTCCTCCCCTGCGCCGGAGGGCCTGGCGCGGCTCATGGTTCACGCGGGAATTGCGGCGTCCTGCTGCCTCAGCGACACGGCCGCAAGCAAATCGCGGAACTTGCTCCGTTCGATGCGCTCGCCGAATCCGGCACGCTGCAATCGCTGAAAGTACTCCTCGACCTGCTTGATCTGCAGCGTGCCGACGATCTCGACGCCCTTCTTGATCTGCTCCGGCTTCGTGCCTTTGCCCGCGAGCACGATCATCGCCTCGAACAACTCGGAGTCGAACTGCTTCAGGCTGATACGAAACGTGGCGGGCCTCGTCCTGCATGACGAGCTGGAACATGCGCTTATCGAGGGCAGTCGGCGAGATGAACTCGCTGAAGCGGAACATCGTCAGAATGTTCCCCTCGGCCAGCAGGTGCATGAAAGCGCTCGCTTCGCTGTAGGTATCGCAGTCGAGGATTGCCTTGAGCGAGTGTTCAGCCTGCGGGGCCCCGTGCATCAAGCCGACGCCGCCGGCCAGCGCTCGCTTGCGGAAGACCTCTGCGTGACGCGCTTCGTCCATCGCCTGCCCCGCGAGGAAACCCTTGACCTCGTGAAACTGGTTGTTCATCCGCCAGCACCACTTCGCGGGCAGATCCGTCGCAACCATCTCGACTTCCGTCAAGAAGGTGCAGAGCTGTGCGAATGCAATCTCGACCTCGAGCGGCACATCGAACTTGTCGAGATCACGCCAGGGAATATCGGTCGTTGCGTCCCACTGGCGGCTCACGGTCTCCTCGTAGAACGAAGCGACCTTATAGGCCCACACGTCACTCTTGCGATTGAGGTCCGGCCCCAGATCAGCCTGGTTGGCGACATCGTAGCTCGCGCCTCGCGGGGCGGCGCCGCGCGGGCCGCGCGGAAGCTCCTCGAGATCGTCATAGCCGTAACTACCCTTGTTCAGGTCGAGGTAGGTGAGCCCGCGCTTCTTGCTCTCCGCGTGGATCTCGACCTGCTCGGTGCCAGCCTTCATCCATCCGAGATCGAGATTGCCCTTGCGGATGTCCTTCATGCGCAGCACGAAATCGTCATCCACCAGATAGTCGGTCGACCCGTAGTAACTCATGTTTTCTCCTGCCTAGCTTTCGAGCATTTTCAGGAAGCCCTGAAGAGGGCTGCGGGTTTCGCGTGCGCCGAGTCCTGCGGCGGCGCAGCGTTCGAAATACTCTTCTGCAGCCTTGCGGTAGAACGCGGCCACGGGCTCGACGCCGCCCGAGAGTACGATCAGTGGCTCGATGAGTTCACGCGAGCCGAGGTAGCCGACGAGCCCATTGTCGACGAGATCGAGGTGCTCATTGACGACCTCGAGCTGGGCAGGCTGAGCGCTGACGAATTGGCGGATGTGGTCGACACCATACGCGGTGAAGCGCGAAGCGTCTTGCGCGAGGCGGGTCCCGAGATAGGTATCGGCGGCGTTCGATGACAAGAACTCGAAACGCCTCCCGAGGCTTTGAACGAACGAAAACAGCGTGAGGTTCAGCGCCGCCGACGCCAGCGGGTAGGTCTCCGACTCCATGACGATCTTGAGCAGCTCACCGAGCTCCCGGGAATCGCATCCCAATGCGCCCTGGCCGTAGAGTGCTCGTTTGCGGAAGGCCTCGGCCAACCGCGTCGCATCGAACATCTGCGCGCACATCCAGTATTTGATTTCGTGGAAATCCTGGTTCATCAACCAGACCCAGCGGGAGGGCACATCCGTCGAGACCAGGCCGATCGAAGTCAAGCCGGTGCAGAGCTGGCGGATCGCACGGTCCTGTTCGGGGCTGAGCGGCGCCTCATCGAGCGCATCCCAAGGGACGTTGCGCGCCGGCGCCCAGCGTCGAGACTTGCTCTCTTCGAACAACGCCGCCGCGGAGTCGGCCCAGAGGTCGCTCTTGCGGTTGACGCGGTAGCCGAGTGACGGCAAACCTTCCGGCAGGATTCCGCCGCGTGGAGTCATCGAAAAGTGTCTTCGGATGATCTCCGGTAGCGCGGAGGGCCCGTAATGCGGATCGTCGTTGATATCGTCGAGGGTGAGACCGCGCTTCGGTTGTTTGGGACGGGCGGCCATCGGATGCGGATGGTCTTTCATCCACTCCAGATTGAGATCGCCGCTCATGACGCGCATGACTTCGGCGATCAGGTTGGTGTCCTGCGAAAAGTCTTTCGGCCCGATGTACGCCATCAGTTCAGCTCCACATCGAGATGTTGGGCTTCGTCCAGAAACCGTTGGATCGTCGCCATGAAGCGATAGAGCCGGTCGTGGCCTTCCGGGTCTTCGTATTCGACCTTCATCACGTCGCCCACATGCGTCAGGGAATTGATCGTATGCGCAGCGTCTGCGCCGCCGTTCGCGATGACGGACTCGAACATCTCTTTCCACAACGCGACCGGCGCAGTGAGGACGAAGTCCAGCGAGGCCGGATCGCTCGCTTCATCGACTTCGGTGCACTCGTAGATCTCGAACGCGATCCGATAGAGATCGCTTCCGACCCGGACGCCGAACGTCGTATCGCAGACGCCGAGCTTCTCGAAGGCATCTGCGTCGTCCTTCGCGCGCTGCTGCAACGCCTTGAAGAACTCGAGGGACGGGAATCGAATGCTCATGGGGATCCTCCTATGGGTTGCCCTGCACCACGACTGTGGGGGCTCGAAATCCGGAACAAGCGTACCGGCACATGGGGTGCTGAGATTGATCTTTAGTGCCATTTAATTGATACTATGTGCCAGCCATGAGACCCGTCATCCGAACGAATTCGAATGTCGCGAGGGCCGTACTCGAGTTCGTCGCGGCGGCGGGGGGACCGGCCTCGTCGATACGGGACGAAGCCGGGATCACACCGGCCGAGCTGGCGAATCCCCGGCGCTTGCTCGACGTGGATCGGGTCGTGATCCTGCTCAACGCCGCGGCTCGCGAGCTGGGCGACGACGCCCTCGGCCTCCATGTGGGCGCGAGCTTCGAGCTCGCCACCCTGGGCCCCTTCTCTTATGCCGTGCTGAACGCTCCGACCGTGGGGGTCGGGCTGGCCAACCTCGCCCGCTATTCGGCGGCTCTCGCCCAGGGGCTGGGGACGCCGTCCATCGAAGTGCGCGGCGAGACGGCACGGCTGGAGATGCCCCGATTCGGAAGCGTCGCCGCAAACGCCTTGCGACACCTTTCGGACGGAGCTCTCGTGGTCCTCGTCCGCATGATGCGGCGCCTCAGGGGGCCGGACTGGCAACCCCATGACGTGTCGTTCGAGCACGATGCACCGGCCGACACGCGCGAACACGCTGCCCTGCTCTGCCCGCAGCTACGCTTCGGGTGCGCAGTCGCCTCGATCCGCTTCGACGCCCGCGACCTTCGTGCCGAGGTGCCCGGCGCGGACCGTTACCTGCTTCCCATCGCCGAGCGTCAGCTCCAGGATGCCCTGGGGCCGGCGGCCGGCTCGGACCCCTGGCTACGCGAATTGGAGATCCTCGTTGCAAGCCGGGTCTGTGACGGACATCCGCCCATCCGATCGGTCGCGCCGCAGCTCGGACTCAGCGTGCGCACCCTTCAGCGCCGTCTCGAGGAACACAGCATTCTGTATCGCGACCTCGTCGCACGCGTGCGTTTCCAGCTCGCGCGCCGCTACCTCGAGGAGACGTCCACGGAGCTGGAGGAGATCGCCTTCCTGCTCGGCTACTCGGAGCTCAGCGCGTTCGACCACGCCTTCCGGCGCTGGACGGACCAGACGCCCAGCGCGTTCCGCCGCAAGGCGGGCGCGCCGAAGTGAGCCGCGCTGGGCGGGGGCCGAGAGAACCCAGGCGAGCCCACCGTCCTCCGAGGACCCTTGCGAGCAGAGAACTAGTATCATAGTTTTTGGATGCATCACGCTCCCGTCGTGTGAGGACGAGCATGTACCCGGGGTGCTACGCCGAGACCTCCCCAGACAAGGCCGCCGTCATCTCCGCGCGCACCGGCGAGGTGCTCACCTACGCCGAGCTCAACGCCCGCTCGAACCAGCTCGCCCAGCTCCTCTGGGCCGAGGGGCTGCGTCGCGGCGACCACGTGGCGGTCTTCCTCGAGAACCACCTCCGCTACTTCGAGGTCTTCTGGGCCGCGTTCCGATCCGGCCTCTACCTCACCACGGTGAACCGCTACCTGACCGCGCCCGAAGCCACCTACATCGTGGAGGACTGCGGCGCGCAAGTGCTGGTCTCCTCGCGCGCGCTGCACGAGGTGGCGGCCGAGATCCCCGGGAACGCCCCGGCCTGCCGGCGCTTCCTCGTGGTCGACGGCTTGCCCGAAAGCGCATCCGGTCGCTTCGAAGCCTACGAGGCGGCCATCGACGAGTTCCCCCCAGAGCCCCTCGAAGAAGAGCCCCTCGGCGAGTTCATGCTCTACAGCTCGGGGACCACCGGGCGGCCCAAGGGGATCACGCGACCCTTGCCGAACCGGCCGGCCTCGCGGGGCCTGGCGATGAACTACGTGTTGAAGGGGCTCTTCCACGTCGACGAAGAGACGGTCTATCTCTCACCGGCACCGATGTACCACTCGGCACCGATCGGGTTCTGCTCCTCCGTGCAGTCCCTCGGAGGCACCGTGGTCATGATGGATCGCTTCGATCCCGTCGAAGCGCTGCAGGCCATGGAGAAGCATGCGGTCACCCACAGCCAGTGGGTCCCGACGATGTTCACGCGGATGCTGAAGCTTCCGGAAGCGGAGCGCGCCGGCTTCGACCTCTCCGCTCACCGCGTGGCGATCCACGCCGCCGCCCCCTGCCCGCGGAAGGTGAAGGAGCAGATGTTCTCCTGGTGGGGCCCGATCCTGCACGAGTACTACGGCGGGACCGAACTGAACGGCCTGACCTACGTCGGGCCCGAGGATTGGCTGGCGCATCCGGGCACCGTCGGCCGCGCGGTGATGGGGACGCTTCGCATCTGTGACGAAAGCGGCGAGGAGCTCCCGGCCGGCGAGCCCGGGCTCGTCTACTTCGAGCGCGACAAGGCACCCTTCGCGTACCACAACGACGCCGAGAAGACGCGCAGCGCGCAGCACCCGAAGCACCCCGGCTGGACGGCGCTCGGCGACGTCGGCTACGTCGATGACGACAGCTTCCTGTTTCTCACCGATCGGGCGTCGTTCATGATCATCTCGGGGGGAGTCAACATCTATCCCCAGGAGATCGAGAACGAGCTGATCATGCACCCGAAGGTCGAGGACGTCGCCGTGGTCGGGGTGCCGCACCCGGAGTTCGGAGAAGAGGTGAAGGCCGTCGTCCAGCCCGTCGCGGGCGCAACCGCCGACGAGGCCCTCGCCGCGCTCCATCGACTTCGAGGCCGAGCTCCCGCGCCTCCCCACGGGCAAGCTCTACAAGCGGATCCTGAAGGATCGCTACTGGGGCAACAAGGACAGCCGGATCGTCTGAGCCAGCTCGGCCGGTGTTGCGAAGATACGAAGTCCGCCGAACGAGGAACACGTCATTGAAGGAAATCGAGATCGAGGCGCGGGGCATGACCTTCCAGGCCCTGGCCGACGGCCCGGAAGACGGCCCCCTGCTGCTCCTGCTGCACGGCCTGCCCCGCAACCGCTGGGAATGGCATCACCAGATTCCCGCGATGGCCGAGAGGGGCTTCCGTGCCGTGGCGCCGGACCTGCGCGGCTTCTGCCCGGGCGCCCGGCCGGAGGGCGTCGAGGCGTACCACCTGAAGGAGCATGCACAGGACGTCCTCGAGATCGCCGACGCGCTCGGCCACGCGGGGCGTCCGTTCCATCTCATGGGCACGAGCATCGGTGCGAACGTGGCCTGGTGGCTCGCCGCGAAGCACCCGGATCGCATCGCGACGCTGGTCTGCATCAACATCCCGCACCCCGGAGCGCTGGCCGAGGGCCGGTCGAAGACGGGGAAGAGCGCAGAGGGGCAGAACACGAAGTTCAACTACATCCGCGAGGCCGCCCGGGAGGGCAACGAGCGGAACATGTTCGAAGCGATGCTGGCGACCCAGGGCGTGTCGCCCGAGGAGAGCGAGCCCTACCGAAAGGCGCTCGACAGCGACGAAGCCCTACGCGCCGTCTACAACTTCTACCGGGCCATCCCGCTGTGGATGAGGGAACGGCTCGACCCGGTCGCGATGCCGACGATGTTCATCTGGCCCACGGGCTCGACGAACGTCGCGAGCGCTTCGATCGAGGCCAACGCGAACTGGGTGAAGGGCCCCTACCGGCTCGAGATCGTCGAGGACGTCCATCAGCCAGCACTGCAGGCGGCGCCGGAGCGGATGACCCCCCTTCTGCTGGAGCACCTCTCGGAGCACGCACAACGATGACGCGTGGAATTTGACCTCGTCCGGGCCGCCCCGCGCCTCGTCCTGGTCGAAGTCGCACTCGAGTGAACGGTCGCGCCCGCGTCGTGGCCCGTGCGCTCGCGCAGCGCGCTGCCCCGCCAACTCGCGCGCCATGGGCCTGTGGAGCTAGCTTCTTGCGGAGTTCGAACCACGGGATGTTGCCGATCGCGACCCATGATCAACGCCGCTAGCTACCACCAGTCGATGCACGTGTCCGAGTCGGACCTGGAACCTTCGGCGGGAAATTGCCCGCTGTGTGGTGACGCATCGCGCAGCCCGATCGCCTTGGTCCAACGGGGCCCGGACGTGACTCTGCTCCGTTGCGGCCGGTGCCACGGTGCCTCGGCGGACCGCTTTCCAAAACAGGCCGTCCTGGACCGGTACTACGCGGCCTACTACGCCGAAGAGAACCCGATCCGGAACACCGAGGCCAACGTCACGCTCGACAAACCCGAGCGACTGGCCCAACGAATCTTGGAACACTACGAGTCGGAGCCCAGCACGCGGACCGTCCGCATTCTCGACTTCGGAGGTGGCGACGGCACCCTCTCCAAGGCGCTCGCCCAGCAGCTGCTGTCCTCCTGCGCGGACGCCGCACACATACGGCTCTGTGACTACAGCGCCGTTCCCTTTCGATCAGACGATGGGCGGCTCCGCGTCGAGGTCGCCGAAGACCTTGCGAGCGTGGGCGAAGGACCCTTCGACATCGCGATTGCGAGCGGGATTCTCGAGCACCTCTGCGACCCCGTGCCCGAGCTGCAGCGGATGCTCTCGCTTCTTCGCCCGGGAGGCATCTTCTACGCACGAACCCCTGCGGTCGCCGAGATCCTTCGATTGACGAGCCGGCTCGGCATCGACTTCGACATCACCTTCCCAGGGCACGTTCACGACCTCGGTCAGGCGTTCTGGGACGGGGCGCTTTGCAATCTCCCGCTCGTCGGAAGCTTCCGCCTCATCCGATCGACACCGTCGATCGTCGAGACGACCTTCGACCGCAATCCCGCGCGAACCGTGATCGCACACTTGGCGAAGGCGCCGTGGTGGCTTCTGGGGCGGCGCTACAAGATGGTCGGCGGGTGGGAAGTGATCGTCGAAAAGGAACGCGGCGAGTAGATGCGACGCGCCCGACCCGGAGCTACCGCTTGCTCGTCCTGACCGGCGCGAGCGGGTTCATTGGACGGGCGATTGCCGCCGCGCTGCGGGAGCGCCAGCCGCCGGACCTGGCCATGACCCTGACGGGCCGCAGGCCCTCCACGGACGCCCAGTACGTTTCGATGGATCTGGGCGACGCGAACGCGCTCGACGCAATCGACTGGCCGTCGGTGCGCACGCTGATCCACTGCGCCGGAGCCCCCGGCCGGGGCGACCAGGACTTCGCGGCGAAGAACGTCGAGACGACCCGCAACGTTCTTCAGCTGATCGCACCGGGGCAGCTCTCGGCGTTGGTGCTCATCTCCTCCACCCGGGTCTACGGTTGGCCGCCCGGGGCCGAGAGTCTGCAGCTCGACGAAGAGTGGCCTCGGAGGTCGGAGACTGGCTACGGTCGGTCGAAGCTCGCGCAAGAGGATTTGTGCAGAGAGCATGCGGATGGCGGGCCGCTCACGATCCTGCGGCCCGGACCGGTATACGGGCCTGGGATGGCCCCGGAGAACCTGTTGCCCAGCCTGGTACGAAGATGTCAGCAGGACGAGCCCTTGGAGATCTTCGCGCCGCGGACTCATACGGAGAACTACCTGCACGTCGATGACCTTGCCCTCGTGGCCGCGCGTGCAGCGCTCGAATCGGTTTCTGGGACGTTCAATGTCTGCTCCGACGACACCCTCGACATCTTCGAGCTGGCCGAGCTCGTGAAGCGGACCACGGGAGGCCAGGGGCCGATCGTCGACCGGGCGACGGACGCACCCTACCCGCGGCTTTCGTTCCCGAACGGCAAGGTGAAGCGAGCCTTTGGTTTGAGCTTCAGGCGTCTCGCCGACCACATTCATGAGTTGGCCGAGTGACGACCCCGCGGAAGGAAAGCGCACGATGAGCTCCCACACCCTGTTGGTGACGGGGATCGGTGGCAACGTAGGCCAGGGAGTCGTGCGCGTGATTCGCGACTTGTTGCCGGACGCCCAGATCATCGGCACCAACACACGGCACATCTCCGGGGGCTCGCACCTCTGCGACGAGGTCCTCGAGGTCCCGCAGGGAAACACCGACGAATACCTGGAGATCATGGCCACGATCGGAACGGCGCACGGCGTGGAGCTGATCTTCCCGTGCACGGATCTGGAAACCGCGGTGCTCTCGGCTGCCGGGAGCCGGGTCGCGGCCACGGTGTGCTCCCCCCCCGAGACCTGCCGGGCCTTCCACGACAAGTTCGAGACCTCACGCGTTCTGTCCAAGGCAGGGGTGGCGTTTGCAGAGAGCTTCCTGCCCAGTGAGTACGAGGGACAGTTCGAAGGCACCGTCGTCAAGCCCCGCACGGGTCGCGGCTCGCGAGACATGCACCGGGACCCGCCCAACCCGACCGAGTTCGATGACTCGTTCGTCGTTCAGCGCCGGTACGTGGGGACTGAAATCACCGTCGCGTTCTATGTACTGCAGAGCGGGGAGATGCACGGCCTGCTTGCCCTTCAGCGCGAGCTCTCGCGGGACGGGACCACGGTCTTCTGTGAAACGACCCATCGCTACGACGACGCATTGGCCGAGGTCATCGCGGGCATGACGGGGGCACTGCCGATCCGCGGCCCGTGCAACCTGCAGGTCATCGCCGACGAGCGCGGCGACATCCATCCCTTCGAGGTGAACTGTCGCTTTTCCGGGACCACTTCGATTCGCCATCACTTCGGCTATCGCGATGTGGAGTGGGCACTCCAGGAGCACCTGGAGGGCCGAAGGCCCAGCGAGATGGTGCTGCGGGCTGGGGCCGCCGCACGGGTCCTCATGGACGTGATCTACCCGGACACGGACCTTGCGGGCATCAAGAACCGGCGCACGCCGCACATCCTGTTCTGACATGCAGCTGCTCCTGGACGTCGCCGGCACACTGTTGGAAAGACGCGGTCTTCATCGAACGATCACCGAGGTCTTGCACCGAGGTGGGCAGGTCGTCTCGGAAGCTGGCGTCGCCGAGGCTCACGTTGCGTTGTCGGAGCGGACCGACATCCCGGCCCGGCCGACGCGAGCCTTCTACGAGCAGTTCAACGCCAGCCTGCTGCGCGACCTCGGTCTCGACCCGCGCACCGATCTCATCGATGAGATCTACGTCGCATGCCGTGAGCTCACCTGGCAGCCGTATCCAGACGTCACGGCGCTTGGGGGCTTGAACATACCGATGGGCATCGTCTCGAACTGGGACGACGGGCTCGAGCAAGTCCTGGCCGAAACGATCCCGAGCCTTCGCTTCGATCCGATCATCGCGTCCGGCGCGGCGGGCGTGGCCAAGCCCGACCCGGAGATCTTCGAGTTCGCGCTTCGCAGCGTCGGCGGGTCACGCGACGGCGTGCTCTATGTTGGCGACTCCCCGCGTCTCGACATCGAGCCGGCCACCCGAGCGGGCCTGCGAGCCGTCCTCATCGATCGAGAACTTCGCTACGGGGAGTTTGCCGGCGAGACGATCCGCTCCTTCGAAGAACTCGAAGGGCTCCTACGTCGGTAGGGGCGGCAGAGCGGCTGCTCGACGAGGGCTCGGCTTGGTCTACGATCGGGCGCAAGGGTCGAGCGAAAGAAGCCAGCCCCAACGACGGAGAGCGCCATGACCGACACCACCCCCTATACACCGCCGAAGGTCTGGAAGTGGGACGCCGAGAGCGGCGGACGCTTCGCCAAGATCAATCGCCCCATCGCCGGTGCGACGCACGAGAAGGATCTGCCGGTGGGCGAGCACCCGCTGCAGCTCTACTCCCTCGCGACGCCGAACGGCGTCAAGGTGACGGTGCTGCTCGAAGAGCTGCTGGCCATCGGAAAGAAGGGCGCCGAGTACGACGCCTACCTGGTGAACATCCAGGAGGGCGATCAGTTCGGGAGCGGGTTCGTCGCCGCGAACCCCAACTCCAAGATCCCGGCCATGGTGGACCACTCGACATCACCCCCGACGCGGGTCTTCGAGTCGGGGGCGATCCTCGTCTATCTCGCGGAGAAGTTCGAAGCGTTCCTTCCCAGCGAGCCATCGGCTCGCGCGGAGTGCATGTCGTGGCTCTTCTGGCAGATGGGCAGCACGCCGTTCCTGGGTGGAGGCTTCGGTCACTTCTACGCCTATGCGCCCGAGAAGTACGAGTACCCGATCAACCGCTACGCCATGGAGGTGAAGCGCCAGCTCGACGTACTCGACCGGAACCTCGCCGACCGCCGCTGGCTCATCGGCGACGACTACACCATCGCCGACATGGCGACGGCCCCGTGGTACGGCGCACTCTCGCTCGGCGTCCTGTACGGCGGCGGGGAGTTCCTGGACGTGGCGTCGTACACGAACGTCGTCCGCTGGGCGAAGGAGTTCATGGCCCGCCCCGCCGTCGGGCGCGGCCGGCGCGTCAACATGGCCTGGGGCCCCGAAGAGGAGCGCGCGCCCGAGCGTCACTCGGCGAGCGACCTCGACATCGGGCCGGCGAACACCCCGAGCTAGCGTCGAGCTAGCTGGCTGCTGCGAGGATCAGCGCGATCGTCTCGCCGTCGACGCCGGCCTCGTTGAGGATCTCGAACGTCTCGGCGCCGAGCGCGGGGGCCGGCGCGACCCCGGGCATGTCGTGGCCGCTCATGCGGAGCGGTGGCGCCACGGTTTGGAACTCACCCCACTCCGGGTGATCGACCGTCGGGAAGCTGCCGAAGGCCTGGGCCTGTGGGTCGGCCACCGCCTCGGCGACGGTGCGCACCGGTGCCCAGATCAGACGACGCCCGCGGAAGGTCTCGGTCCACTCCTCGAGGCTGCGCGTCGCAAACACCGCGTCTAGCTCCTGCACCAACTCACGTGAGTTTCGGAAGCGCGGAACGGCACCCGCGAAGCGTTCATCGGCCGCCAGTTCCGGGCGACCCATGGCCTCGAGGAAGGGCTTCCAGTAGCGATCCGACTCGATCATCACGAGGAAGAGCCAGCGATCGTCGCCGCATCGGTAGTGGTTCCAGAGTGGGTTGCGCGGCTGGCGGCGGTCATGGCGCGGCGGCGACTGGCCGGTGGCCAGGGTCATGGCCGCGTCGTTGCCCTCGATGTAGAAGCCGATGTGCTGGAGCGCGACGTCGATCACCTGGCCGCGGCCGTCGCTCTCGCGGGTTCGCAGGGCCGCGAGGATTCCGACGGCGAGGGAGAGGGCGGCCGAGTGGTCGCCCATGCCGGGCCGCTGGAAGGCCGGCGGCGCATCGGGCTCGTGGAGTTGATCCATCAAACCCGTGCGGGCCCAATAGGCCGAGTAGTCGAACGCCGGCGCATCGGCCTCCTCGCCCTCGGGGCCGTAGCCCGAGAGGCGCGCGATGATGAGGTGCGGATGCTTCTCGAGCAGGGTCTCCGGGTCGAGGCCGTACTTCGCCTGCCGACCGGGGAGCATGTTGGTGAGCACGATGTCTGCACCGTCGATCACCTTGGCCAAGGCATCGACGGCCTGGGGCAGGGCGAGATCGATGGCGAGGGAGCGCTTGCCGCGGTTGTCCATCTGGAAGTGCGGCGCACCGGGGAAGTCGCTCTTGAAGCCGGCTAAACGGGGCCTACTGTTGCGATAGATCTCGCCCCAGGGCACCTCGACCTTGATGACATCAGCGCCGAGGTCGGCGAGCACGGCGCCGCAGGCGGGCGCCGCAACGAAGCTCGCGATCTCGACGACCCGGATTCCTTCGAGCGGGGCAGGCATCTGCCTAGACTGCGCCTTCGAGGCGGCGACGACAAGAGCCGCGCGAACCGGGGCCTCGCCTCTGCTGCACCTTCCGCGCTACACCCTCGCGATGGATCTTGGCCTATCGGGACGCACGGCCCTGGTGACGGGCAGCCATCGCGGCACCGGCCGGGAGATCGCCAAGGGCCTCGCTCGGGAGGGGGCGGAGGTCGTCGTCCACGGCTTCGATGAGGAACCGGCGGCCGCAGCGGCGCTGGCCATTCGCGAAGCCGGCGGCGACGCCCGCCACGTGGTGGGCGAACTCACGGATGACGAGGGCGCCCGAGCCATCCGCGAGCAAACGGGTGCGGTCGACGTCCTCGTCGCCAACTACGGCGTAGCCGAGGCGGGCAACTGGCAGAGCCCGGCCGCAGACTGGATCGACCAATACGAGAAGAACGTCCTCTCCGCGGTGCGAATGATCCAGGCCTTCGTTCCCGCCATGCGCGAGCGCGGCTTCGGCCGCGTTGTCCTCCTCGGCACGATCGGCAGCACACGCCCGGCCGCGCGCATGCCGCACTACTACGCCGCCAAGTCCGCCCTGCCGAGCGTCTGCCTCAGCCTCGCCAAGGACCTCGCGGGGACGGGCATCACGGTGAATCTGGTGAGCCCGGGCATCCTCGCCACCGACGAGGTGCGCGCCAGCCTGACCGAGCGGGCGCGGCGCAAGGGAAAGAGCACCGATTGGGCCGACGTCGAGCACGACGCCGCGACGAGCTGGATGCCGAACCTCGTAGGTCGGCTCGGGCGCACGGCTGAAGTCGCCGACCTCGTCGCCTTCCTCGCAAGCGATCGCGCCGGCTTCCTGACCGGAACCCAGTGGCGCATCGACGGCGGCGCGTCGGACGTGGCGCTCTAGACGGCGGAGGCTACTTCTCGGGCGGATAGTAGGCCGCCAGGGCGTCGAGCTTGGCACGCCCCACATCGATTCGATCCTGGGTCTGCTTGCCGATGAACAGACTCCTGGCGAGTTCACGAGCGTCGCGCACCAACAGACGAAGATGCCGGTAGGCCGGGAGGGTCGGCTCCAGCCCTTGACCCTCGGCCAGTTCGCTGGCCAGGTGCCGCGACTCGCTCTCGATCAGCCGGAGCTTGTCCTTGAACTGATGGAAGTGGCGCGACTGCATGCTGCCGATGCTCGGCGAGCCCGTCTGTCGCACCGCCGTGCGGATGCCTTTCACGGCCGCCGAGAGCTCCCCGGCCAGGGCCGTGACCTTGGCCTGGTCCCACGCCGTGGCGGGCGCTTCGCCGGCTTCTTGGGGGGCTGCTCCGGCAACGCCGGCGACGGCAAGGGAAGCGATGCAGGCCAAGCGGGTCACGAGATTCATGATTGATCCTCCGGGGCCGGATCCTACCACTCGGGCCTGGGGAACTGCGGGAAACATCCCGGGATCGTCGCGCTCGAACGTGGCACTCTAGCCAGTGCCCAGAGAGGACCCTTGCATGGAAGTTCCGCTGCTCGTCAACGATTTCCTTCGGCGCGCCGCCGCGCTCTACCCGGACAAGACGGCCATCGTCGATGGCGACCTCCGCTTCACCTATGCCGAATACCAGGCGCGCGCCAACCAACTCTCGCACGCGTTGCTCGGCCTCGGGATCGGCCAGGGCGACCGTGTCTGCATCCTGAGCCCCAACTCACACTTCTTCCTCGAGAGCTTCTACGCCACGAGCCAGATCGGCGCGGTGCTCGTCCCGCTGAACTACCGCCTGGTCCCGGCCGACCACGAGTACATCCTGAATCACGCCGGTGTAAAGGCGGTGCTGGTCGACCATGAGTACACGAATGTCATCGACGAGATCCGGCCAGGGCTCGCGAGCGTCGAACACTTCGTGGTTGCACAAGACGGAGGGGCTGCGCCGGAGGGCTGGATCGACTGGGAGGCCTTGATCCAAGGCGGAAGCGCACAGGTTCCACCCGAGCCCGCCCTCTCGGAGAACGATCTCGTCTCCATCAACTACACGTCCGGCACGACGGCGCGCCCGAAGGGCGTGATGCTCACCCATCGCAACTGCTACCTGAACGCGTACAACCTGATCGCCCACCTCGGCGTCTCGCATGACGATGTCGAGCTGTGGACCCTGCCGATGTTCCATTGCAACGGTTGGGGTGGCGTCTACGCACTGACCGGGATGGGTGGCACTCACGTGGTTCTGCGGACCATCGATGCGGAAGCCATCTTCGGCTTGATCGCGGCCGAGGGCGTGACGTTCGCCTGCATGGCGCCGGCGGTCCTCAACACGATCCTCGGCTACGAAGAGCGCGCCAAGCACGAGATCGCGACGACGCCGCGCTTCACCGTGGCCGGCGCGCCGCCGCCTGCCGCATTCATCGAGCGGCTGGAACGCGAGCTCGGCTGGCACTTCATCCAGATCTACGGCCTGACCGAGACGGCGCCTCTGCTCACCGTGTCGGCGCCCGACCACGGCACGGCGCACGACGACTACGCGCGGCGCGCCCGGGCGGGCGTGCCCGGCCTCGGGGTGTCACTGCTCGTACTCGACGACGAGGATCAGCCGGTCGCACGCGACGGCCAGAGCGTCGGCGAGGTATGCGCCCGCTCGAACGTCGTGTTCGCTGGGTATTGGGAGCAGCCCGTGGAGACGGCCACGGCGATCCGGGACGGTTGGTTCCACACCGGCGACCTCGCCGTGTGGGACGAGGTCGGCAACATCCACATCGTCGACCGCAAGAAGGACGTCATCATCTCGGGTGGGGAGAACATCAGCTCGCCCGAGATCGAGGACACCCTCTACAAGCACGAGGGGGTGTTGGAGTGCGCCGTGATCGGCGTCCCGAGCGAGAGGTGGGGTGAGACACCGAAGGCGCTCATCGTTCTGCGCCCGGGCCATTCGCCATCGGAGCAGGCAGTCATCGACTTCTGCCGCGACAACATGGCGCACTTCAAGTGCCCCACGTCGATCGAGTTCGTCGAAGCCCTGCCGCGCACGGCGACGGGCAAGCTCCAGAAGTTCCGACTACGCGAGACGTACTGGAAGGACGCCTCGCGGCGCGTGGGCTGACCCGGAACCGGGCCGGCCTCAGCTCCCGAAGTCCCAGGAACCTCCCGCCTGATACTGCTTCAGCACGTTCTTGGCGATCAGGATCTTGTGCACTTCGTCGGGCCCGTCGGCGAGCCGAAGCGTGCGGGCTCCCTGATACATTGCCGCCAGCGGGAGATCGTCGGTCACGCCGGCCGCACCCCAGACCTGGATCGCCCGGTCCACGACGCGGGTGTAGGCCTCCGGGACGGAGATCTTGATCGCCGAAATCTCAGTGCGCGCGTCGGCACCGCTCTCCATCTGCTCGGCACAATGGATCGTCATGAGACGGGACGCCTGGATGTCGATGTAGGAATCGGCGATGAAGCCCTGGATGAACTGCTTTTCCCGCAGAAGGCCGCCGTGCACCTCGCGGCTGCTTGCGCGCTCCACCATCAGGTCGAAGGCACGCCACATCTGACCGACGGAGTTCATGCAGTGGTAGACGCGGCCGGCGCCGAGCCGATCCTGAGCGGCCTGATGTCCCGACCCCGTCTGCCCGAGCTGGTTTTCGACCGGGACCCGCACGTCCTCGTAGATGATCTCGGCGTGGTCGCTCGAGCGGCCCCAGACGGTGATGCCGCGGATGATGTTCACGCCGGGCGTGTCGGTCGGGACGATGATCTGGGTCATCTTGCCGTTGGTCTCGGCCGGGCCTTCCGGGTCGTCGGTGCGACACATGACGATCAGGAAATCCGCGGCGAGCCCGTTGGAGGTGAACCACTTGTGGCCGTTGATCACCCACTCGTCGCCCTCGCGCCGCGCCGTGGTCTGGATCGAACGCGGGTCCGAGCCGGCGTTGTCGGGCTCGGTCATCGAGAAGCCCGATTGCATCTTCCCTTCGGTGAGGGGTACGAGCCACTTCTTGCGCTGCTCTTCCGTGCCGTACTTGAGGAGGATCTTCTGGTTGCCCGAGTTCGGCGCGACCACACCGAAGAGCGCCGCGGCGCCAATCGCATAGGCGAGCACCTCGTTCATGTAGGCGTGCTCGAGGAAGGACAGCCCGCAGCCGCCGTACTCCTCGGGAAGATGCGGCGCCCACAGGCCGGCCTGTTTCACCTTCTCCTGGATCGCGCGACGCGCATCACGAGATTTATTCTTTTCGCTGTCCGAGATGTCCCCGTCTCGGCGCCAACGCCAGAGTTCGTTCTCCCGGGGAAGGATCTCCCGGTTGACGATCTCGGCGGTGAGGGAGCGGATCTGGTTGATTCGGTCGGGCAGGCCTGCGATCGACTGGACGTTCATCGGCATGGTGCAACTCTAGCTGAGGCCAGCGCGACGGCGACTGGGGCATCCCGTCGGGTCACGAGGCATCATGTCTCGCAGGCCGGGGGAGCCGCTATGACACACTCCTCTCAGGGCACGTCTCTTGCCCTCGCTCCTTGTCGAGGGGGGCACCGAAAGGGGTCCGTGTGAACGATTCACTTGCGGCGAGTCAGGCTCGTGCCATCGCCTTCGAAGACTGGATGCGGACGGCTTACTCGCCCCCTGGTGCCGTCGAGATGGAGCGGCCGGAGCAGGAACTCCTGGCCGAACATCACATGATGGGCCTGGCCCTCTCCGCCATGGAGACCGAGGCGCAGCAGCTCCTTCGAGGGGCGCCGCTCCGGCCCGACTTCTGGCGGGTAGCCGTTGACTTCATCGGCAACTTCACGCATCGCGTGCATCGCGTGAAGGAAGAAGATGTCTTCTTCCCGGCGCTCCAGAGTTGGGGGCTGCTGGCTCCCGACCGCTGCCAGCATTTCGAAGAGGATCACGAAGCACTCGGCGGACTGACGCGCGAACTCTGTGATGGCGTCGACGAAGGCGACTGGGAAAAGGCCTTCCGGGTGGTCTCGATCTACCTGGGTCGCATGCGTCCACACCTGACGGCGGAGGAGCAGACCTTGCTGATGCCCGAGCTGGCGGAGATCCCGGCCGGCGAGCTAGCGCCGATCCAGCAGAGGTTCCGCGAGATCGAGACGCATGTTCTCGGTGAAGCTGGGCGCAGCCGTATCGTGGAGATCTCGCAGCAGCTGCGCCGATCCATCCACTTCACCGATCTGCACGAACCGGTCGAGAGCTGGTAGCGCCCTGATTCGAACGCTCCAGGGAGCCGCGCAGTAGAGGTCGCCGGCCGCGCCGGCTACGCTCGCCCTCATTCCAGCAGGACACACCCGATGAGCGTCCCCCGTCCCGAACATCCGCGGCCCCAGTTCGTTCGCCCCGAGTGGAGGAGCCTGAACGGCGAGTGGGGGTTCAAGATCGACTCGGGCGACTCGGGCCTGCATCGCGGGTGGGTACTCGACCCCGAGCAGATCGATGATCGCATCCAGGTCCCCTTCTGCCCGGAGAGCCTGCTCTCGGGCATCGGGGTGACGGACTTCATGAAGGTCGTCTGGTATCACCGCGAGTTCGACGTGCCGACGGCGTGGAAGGAGGGGCGGGTGCTCCTCCACTTCGGGGCCGTCGACTGGTCTTGCCGCGTCTGGGTGAACGGCGTCGAAGTCGGGCAGCATCGCGGCGGCAGTGTTTCCTTCAGCCTCGACATCACCGACGCGCTCGGCGACGTCAACCAGCTCGTCGTCCGCGTCGAAGACGATGTCCGCTCCGGCCTTCAGCCCGCGGGCAAGCAGAGTCTCCTCCATCAATCGTTTGCTGCGAGCTACACGCGGACGACGGGAATCTGGCAGAGCGTGTGGCTCGAGGCGGTGCCGGCGGCGCGCATCGACTCGGTGCAGATCCTTCCCGATTGGCCGAACGAGCGATTCGTCATCGTGCCGACACTCGCCGCACTCGACGCCCCCCACAGACTTCGTTGCATCGCTTCTTCGGGGGGCCAGGAGGTGGCCCGGGTCGAGGGCGTGGCAGGCAACGGTCTGCCGATCGTCATCGACCTGCCGTCGCCGCGTTCGTGGTCACCGGCCGACCCGCACCTCTACGACCTGCGCTTCGAGCTTCTTCTTGGCGATGAGGCGGTGGACACCGTCGAGTCGTATGCCGGTTTGCGACAGTTCTCCATCGAAGGCGACCGCTTCCTGCTGAACGGGGAGCCGCTCTTCCTTAGGCTCATCCTCGATCAAGGCTTCTACCCGGAGGGGTTGTGGACCGCCCCCTCGGATGACGAGCTGCGCGCCGACATCGAGCGTGCCCAGACGCTCGGCTTCAACGGTGCGCGTCTTCACCAAAAGGTCTTCGAAGAGCGCTTTCACTACTGGGCGGATCGTCTCGGCTACCTGACCTGGGGAGAGTTCCCCGATTGGGGGCTCGAAGGGATGAACTTCTTTCCGCCCCGCGAAGACGCCGTTCATCAGGAGCGTGCCCTCGACAACCATCTACGCGAGTGGTGCGAGGTCGTCGAGCGGGATCGAAACCATCCCTCGATCGTCCTCTGGACCCCGTTCAACGAGGCGAACCGCAGAAAGGGCCGAGAGCCCCTCTACGACCGCGCGATCCGCAAGGTCTACTCGCTCACGAAGGCCCTCGACCCCACCCGGCCCGTACACGATGCGAGCGGCTGGACCCACATCCAGACCGATGTCTACAGCGTGCACGACTACGAGCAGGGCCCCGCACGCTTCCGGGAGACCCATGCAAACGGGCCTTGCGACATCGGAGCCGCACGCGAGCAGTTCGGCGGTGAGCCGGGAGCGGCCTACGCCGGCGAACCTTACGTCGTCGATGAGTACGGCGGCACGTGGTGGAAGGAAGGGGCCGATCAAGATGCCAGCTGGGGCTACGGCGAACGACCGAAGGATGCCGAGGAGGCCCTCGCAAGGATCATCGCCCTGACTGCGATCCTGCTCGAGAACCCTCGCGTCGCGGGCTTCTGCTACACGCAGCTCACCGACATCGAGCAGGAACAGAACGGTCTCTACACCTACGCACGCGAACTCAAGTTCGATGCCGAACGCCTGCGCCATGCGTTCGCCGCACCGGCCGCGATCGAGTCTCGCCGGCCAGAGTAGCGGGCCCGCCGTGCCGGACCGATAGGCCGTCGCTCCCTTCGAAGCGCGGGCTACGCCTAATCGATCTGCTTGTTCGAGCGGTGGAAGCGGCGGACGATCGCCGGGTCGGGGTGCAGGGACGTCCCGGCTTTGCGTTTGCCCTCGTAGCTCATGTGACTCAGCACGTACCGAATGGCCTCCAGCCGGGCGCGCTTCTTGTTGTTCGCTCGCACGATGATCCATGGGCTGAAGGTCGTGTGAGTCTTGCTGAACATCTCTTCCTTGTAGTAGGAGTAGAGGTCCCAGTGCTCCTGGGCCTTCTCGTCCACCGGGCTGATCTTCCACTGCTTGAGCGGGTTCTGCTTGCGTGACTCGAAGCGCTGCTCCTGTTCCTCTTTGGAGATCGAGAACCAGAACTTGATCAGCTCCACCCCGTCTTCGTAGAGCATGTGCTCGAACTCGGGAACCTGCTGCATGAACTGGCCGTACTGATCGTCCGTGCAGAAACCCATGACTGGCTCGACCACAGCGCGGTTGTACCAGGAGCGATCGAAGAAGCGGATCTCGCCGGGGTTCGGCAGCTCGGAGATATAACGCTGGAAATACCACTGGCCCTGCTCGACCTCGGTCGGCTTGGGAAGGGCGACCACGCGTGCGGTTCGAGGATTCAGGTGCTCGATGAAGCGACGGATTGCGCCACCCTTGCCGGCGGCGTCGCGGCCCTCGCAGACGATGGCGATTCGACGGCCGTTGACTTGGGCGTCGCGCTGGAGCTGGACGAGCTCGATCTGGAGCTTCTCGAGCTCCTGCTCGTAGCGGATCGCGCTGAGGGCCTTCTTGGCGGAGAAGCCGTTCTGGCGAAGGAGCGTGACCAAGCCCTTGTTGCTGTTGATCGCCTCGAGGTCGTCCTGCGTGAGCCCGAACTTGCCGTTGCGATTCTTGATCTCGCGTAGAGCGTTGTCCTCGCGTGCAGTGGCGATGTCAGCGGGCTTGTCCATGCAGATCCTCCGTCGGCGCCTCTTCGGGCAAGGGTCGAACGCTCGGCGTACTCAGGCGATCTCGTCCGGAGGTTCGTTGGCGTCCTCTCGGAGACGCGCAGCGAAAAGGCGGCAGGCGTCGGCTGCGGTGAAGATCCCCACCAGCTTGCCGACCTTGAGAACCAGGGTGGAGCCGATGCGCTCCTCCCACATGTGCGAAAGCACGGCATCGAGCGGCTCGCTGATATCCACTATGTAGGCGTGATCCACGAAGGCATCGCCAACGGACAACTCCTCGTCGGGCTGGGCCCCCGCCTCGGGAGTCTGGCAGCGCTTCAGGTCGCGGTCGGACACGACGCCGAGAATCTTTTGCTCCTCGACAACCGGAAGGTGGCGGATGTCGTGCTCCGCCATCATCGCCTTGGCCTCTTTGATCCCCGCGCGCACGTCGATCCAGTAAGGGAAGGGCGTCATCGCAGAGAGCATGTCCGGGATCCGGGTAGTCAGGTTTCGCTCCTCGGTCGAGGAGGTGAGACTGCAAATCTCGTACCTACGGAGGAGGACGTGAACGGCCGTGGCGCTTCGTGGCGTGACTGATTGCCCCGGTCTTGCTCGCCATGGAGCAACTGTGCCTCAGGGTCATACCGGTCGCGGAAGGCAACTTCGATTCAGGACCGGGAAGCTCGCGGGCACTTCCAGCTAGCGCTCCGAGCGAAGGAAGGGGGTCAATGCGTTCGGGAGCGGCCAGGGGCGCTCGCGCCAGTTGGGCTCGTCCGTCCGGATGCGGAGCTGGGCATCCGTGGGCCATTCGTCGAGTGCGTCGAAGCTCGCCCGGCTCTGGACGGCAATCTCCGGCCCGGCGTCCGAGGCGTCCACGCCCCGCTGTTGTCGCGCTGCCACCCGTCGGGCGGCCTCGTCGGGGTCGCAGAACGCGTTGATGAACACGATCGGAACGCCCAGCTCGCGGGCAAGGGCGCGGGCGGTGTCGCGGTGAGACCGGTTCCCGTAGGTCGCGTCCAGAATCGCGATCCGTCCCGATCGGGCCACCGGCGCGGTGCGCTCCAGCAGGCCAGCGTAGACGCGCGAGCGGCTCGCATCGGAGTAGGTTTCACCCCGATCGCCGGCATGACTGTGGTCGAAGGGGTCGACCCCCAGCTCGTGTTTTCGGGTCCGATCGGACGAGACGATGACGCCGCCGAACCGCTCGGCAAAGGTCTCGGCGACACTCGACTTTCCCGCCCCAACTGCGCCTCCCACCAGCACGATTGGCGCAGCCTTCGCGGGAGTCAATGACTCCCGTGCAAGCGCCAGGTGCCGTCGTGCGCTCGCGCCCGCTGCTTCCCGTTGCTCGGCCCCGATCGTCGGTTCGAGTGCGGCGAGCGCGGCGACCTTCGCCCGCACAGCAGCGCGATAGCTGATGAAGAAGTCCACGACCCCGTAGAGATCGAAGTCGTCCGTGAGCGCGGCGTAGCGTCGAAGGAGCCGCGCGCCGAGCCCCGGGGCGCCTCGGTAGGTGAGATCCATACTGGGAAAGGCGACCTCGGCGGCCGCGTCGATCCGTCGCAGGTCATCATTGAAGGTGATGCAGTCGATGATCCTCGGCTCGCTTCGACCGGGCTCGAGGAAGACGTGCTGCAGGTGGAGGTCACCGTGCCCTTCGACGGCACGCCCGCGCCGTCGGCGCGCCTCGAACCGTTCGGCCAGCCGTTGCGCAGCGGCCTCGGTGTCGCTGCGAGCGGCTTCCACCGCGTCGCGCGCGACGATCGAGCCGGCCCCGGAGAGACTCTCGAAGTTCCGGATCGCCGGACCCGTCACCCGTTCGAACCAGTCGGCCTCCGTGAAGGGCGCCGGCGCCCCGAGCCGGTGTTCGAGATGGAAGGCGGCGATCCGGCCCGCGATGCAATCGATGTCCGTTGGGCCGAGCTGGCCAGCTTGAAGGAGCGACAAGGCGTCGCGCCCATCAGCGAGGCGGCGCATGACGACGCAGTGCTCGGGCGCTGCAGCTCCACGCCGAGCCGCCGCAAGCTCTTCACTCGCGGAGCCGACCTGCGCTGCCTGATCTCGCGCAGACAATCGGCATTGCGTTCTTCGCGCGTCGCAAACCGCAGGAAGCCGAGGTCGACGGCTTTGTGGAGCTTGTAGACCTTCTCGCCCGTCAGGAACACGTGGGAGACATGGGTCTCGATCGATCGGACACCCGCGCGGGCGCTCGGGTCGTGAGGGTACGCCGCGGCTTCCGCAAGAGCGATCGGGATCGCCGGGTCGAGCGCTTCGGGCACCGCACCGTCCGCTCTGGCGATCGACTGTCCATCTCTCGGCTCGCGCATCCAGCAAGCGTAGGCACTCGTGCGAGGTCTGAAAGGGTCGGAGGGTGGGTCAAGTTGTCGCGCCTGCGCAGCCACCCTGAGTCTTCCTGCTACCTTGCATCGAGGTCCTCTTCGCACGAGGCTTTAGTGAGGGGGGTCGGACAAATGGGCAGATGGTTTGGGCTCGTGCTTCTTGCGTACGCGACGGCCTTTCTGGGCGGTTGCGGGGGTGAGTCGACGGAGAGTGGCAGCCCAGAGACTCGCGAGCTGATGGGACGGATCTACCAGGCAATCCGAGTCTTGTTGCCGGAGAGTGCCCAGCCCGAGCCGTTCTCGAATCCAGAGAAGGACGCCGACGTAGTCTTGTTGCCGGAGAGTGCCCAGCCCGAGCCGTTCTCGAATCCAGAGAAGGACGCCGACGTCGCCGCGGCGCTCGACCTTCTGGCGACCAGCACCGAACAACTGGAAACGCACGTGGACGACGACGCCGAGAGCGGGTTCCTGGCGCGCTCGGTGGCCCGCGATGCGCGCGACGTGGCTCGCGCCCACGCAGAAGGCCGCCGGGATCGCGCAGCCTTCCTGGTCCGGCCGGGATCGCGCAGCCTTCCTGGTCCGGAAGGTGACCGAGAACTGCGTCGTCTGTCATTCGCGCCTTCCCGACGCCGCGGAGCGCCCCCTGGCCAGCGGCTTCGTCGACGCGAAGGGGCTCGAAGCGCTTCCCTTCGAGCAGAAGGCCGCGCTCCAGATGGCGACCCGCCGCTTCGACGATGCGTTGTTGACCTTGGAGGCCCAGCTCACGTCCCCCGAGCATCCCGCGATGCTGCTGGGCTCCCTGACGGACTATCTGGTGATCTCGATCCGAACGCAGCAGGACTACGAGCGTCCTCTCCCGGTGCTCGAGCGCTTCGCGCGGCGGCCCGACATCTGGACCGCGCTCCGTCGCGACGTCGAGTTCTGGATCGACGCTCTGCCGAGGCTTCAGAAACGCACCTCCGGTAGACCCCGCCTGGAGGACGCTCGAGAAATCGCCGAGGAGGCCCGAAGCCTCGCCGTCGCTCCGGGCAGCCATCGAGGAGTGGCCCATTACGTCGTGGCATCGAGCATCCTCGAACGCTTCCTCGAAGCGGGCCGCGGAGACCGCGTAGAGAATGCCGAAGCGTATTACCTGCTCGGGCTGACCGAGGCGTGGATCGGACGAAACTACTGGGTGACTTCGGCGCCCTTCCTGTTCGAAACCGCCATCCGGATGGCCCCCGGCGAACCGTTCTCCCGCGATGCCTACGCCTTGCTCGAACGGGAGACCCTGCAGTTTTACGAAGGTTCGGACGAAGAGATTTCGCCTGATGACGCGTCGAACCTGGCCGAGCTGCGCGCCCTGTTCGATACACCCTGAACCGTGCGCCACGCTACCTTCGGCCGGGCCCCGAACTACCGGGTTCCAACCATGCGAGCCCACGGTGAAAACGACCGAACCCGTCGAACCCGTGCCGCGCATTCCTCGAAACGTCTGGGTCACGAGCGCGACGAGCTTTCTCACGGACGTCTCGAGCGAGATGGTGGTGAGTGTGCTGCCACTCTTCCTCGTGAACGTGCTGGGCTTGCGCACCTCGACGATCGGGCTCATCGAAGGTGTCGCCGGCTCGGCCGCGAGCCTGGTTCAGGTCTTCTCTGGCGCGGTGTCGGACCGAATCCAGCGCCGCAAGGGGCTCGCCGTAGTCGGCTACTCACTCTCGGCCTTGGTGAAGCCCGGTTTCGCATGGGCCACGAGCTGGGGTGGCGTGGCCGCCGTCCGCTGGACCGAGCGCGTCGGCAAGGGGATCCGTTCGGCGCCGCGCGATGCCCTGGTCGCGGACTCCATTCGCCGGAGTGACCGGGGCCTCGCCTTCGGCCTTCATCGGGCCGCGGACACCGGCGGGGCCGTTCTCGGCTTGTTGATCTCGCTGCTGGTCGTGACGAGCCTGCAGCGGAGCGGCGGCGTATTCGACCGATCGATGTTCCAGACCTTGGTATGGGTGAGTCTGCTGCCTGCGGTGCTGGCCGTCGCGATCCTGGCGATCGGTGCACGCGAGACACGGGCGGCGGGGGCCCCGGGGGCAACCAGGCGAATCGGTTTTCGGGGTCTTGGCGGTCGCTTCGGTGCCTTCCTTGCAATCTCGGCGCTCTTCGATCTCGGGAACTTCTCCGACGCGTTCCTCATCTTGCGCGCGCAAGAACGCGGCCTCGCGGTGACTGAAATCCTTTGGGTCCTAGTCTCGTTCAACGTGGTCTATGCCCTCGTCTCGCTGCCCGCGGGATGGCTCTCCGACCGGTTGGACCGCAAGTGGATCCTCGTCACAGGATGGCTGCTCTACACCGGCATCTACATCGGGTTCGCGTCGGTGGGTGACGAGCCCACCTCCATCAAGTGGCTCTTCGTCGCCTACGGTGCCTACTACGGACTCACCATGGGGACCGCCAAGGCCCTCATCGCCGACCTCGTTCCGACGCCCCTGCGCGCGACCGCCTACGGGAGCTATCACGCAACGCTGGGGCTGATCGACCTGCCGGCTTCCTTGATCGCCGGCATCCTTTGGCAGGGAGTGGGCTCTTGGCAGGGGCTGGGCCCCGCGGCCCCCTTCTATTTCGGTGCGGCGACAGCCGCCATGGCGGCCGTCCTGCTGAGCTTGTTGGTATTGTCGTCAGGCGACAGCAAAGAGACGCATTCGAAGAGCCGGTAGCATGCATTCTGCGGTTCTTCCGAAAAGGAGAGAGAAGATGCGTGTTGGATTCGTGATGCTGATCGTGGGTGTGATGCTGCCGGCGGTAGGGGCGTGTACGAGCAAGCAACCCTCGGAGCCGGCACTGGCCGAGGTTCATAGTGCACGACTGCGGACTCACATGGGACACCTCGGAGAGGCAGTCCTCGCGGATCTCGAGATCGCCGTGAAAGGCCCGCAGGTTCGGCAGGACCTGGCCCGCATTGCCGAGGATCTCCAGGCCATCGCCACTCGACTTCCCGACGTGGTCTACAGCCTCGACCTGAACGAGGACGAGCGATCGCACTTCGTGGCATTCGCCGATTCGCTCGGCGCGAGCGCCGCGCGCCTCGAGGAAGCCGCCCCGGTCGCAACGGGTTCAGTCATCCAAGCGCGGATCGATGAGGTGACGAACGCCTGCGCCGGCTGCCACTGGGCCTTCCGCGTCGGCCCGGGCACCTAGGCGCTACCCCAGAAACCCGAGATCCGTCAGCAGGGCTCGGAGCGCCGCGTGGGAACCGACTACGTGGTCGGCATCGGGGAGCGGGTCGGTGTCGTCATACCGTTCGCGGATGCGGATCGACGTCATGCCGAATGCCCGCGCACCTGCGACGTCCGTCCGACGCAGGTCGCCCACGTGGATTCCACTCTCCGGGGCGGCGCCGAGGGGCCGAAGGGCGGCGTCGAAGGCCCGCGCGTCTGGCTTGGGGACACCCACCTCGTCCGAAAACACCTGGACGGCCAGCGCGTCGAGCAGACCTTCGCGAGCGAGGTGCCGGCGAACGACCCGTCCCGGCGTCAGGCCCGTGTCGCAGATCAGCGCGCAAGGAACGCCCGACCGCTGCAGCGCGTGGAGCGTCTCCCGGGCCCCTTGCAGCGCGCATACGCCACTCGAGTGCGAAGCTTCTTCGAAACTCAGGACCAGGTGTTCGAGAGCGGGATGCAGATTTTCCAACCCGAGTTCCGTGAGACTCCAGCGAGCCACCTCGCGCGCGCCGGTCGCCACTCCCTTACCCCAGAGCTCCATGTGGCGACTCCAGGCCTTGTCGAACACGGTCGCCGCGTCCTCGCGCGAGACCGCATGGCCCGCCTCGTGGGCAGCGTCTCGAAGCTCTGCGACGCGAATCTCGTGAGCCGCTTCCCAGTCGGGCTCGAACAGGAGCGTGTTCCAACAGTCGAACGTCACGAGGCGCGATGCCGAGGTGCGAGTCGCCGTTCCAAGCCTCTGCTCGATGAGCGTGAGGGTGTCGTCCAACTCCCCGTCGGTGGTCGCAGCCAGATGCTCGAAGGGTAGGAGTTCACTCTCAGGCTCCCAGCGCGCGGCCAGGTCGTCCCAGACGGCCTGCCATCCGGGACGCGTGGCAACGGCATCCCGTGCGGCGAGCCGGGCCCGGGTCACCCCGAGAGGGACCCGGCACTCGACGAACAGGAAGTCGAGCCCGCGCGTGAGCGCGAGTGCACGCGCAGCAAGCCGCTGTCGGGATCGGGAGAAACAGCCGTCCAAGACGACGCTCTCGCCCCGAGCGAGCCGCTCCTCGGCACGCCGAAACAACTCGTCGTAAATCTCGTCCTCGAAACCCGACTCGAACGCATGCCACCAGTCCGTTTCGTGGACGGGCTCGTCGTCGAAGCCCCGCAACAGCTCGTCTCGGATGCGATCGGCTTCGATGCGGGCGCTGCCCAGCCGCTCCGACAGCGCTCGCGCGACGCTGCTCTTGCCCGCAGCCACGAGCCCTCCCACCGCTACGACCCGCGGAGCAGCCCGACCTGCAACATCGCTCATGTGTGAGAAGGTACCCGAGAACGCGCCACGGTAGCGCGCGAAGAACTCGAGTCTGGCCGCTACGACGACACGCGGGCAATCTCGGCGGCATCTCACTCGAGATGGGCTTTGATCTTCGGATCCTTCGAACGGCCCTCCTCCTTTTCGGCCCGATGAATCGCGAACCAACACGCGGCAGAGTAAGTTACCGGGCAGTCTTCGTACGGAATGAGTCCATGATCGACGCAGCGCAGCAGAAGCAGTGGGACGAGGACGGTTACATCCTCATCCCGGGCTTTGCCGAGCCCGATGTCGGCCGTGCCATGCTCGAGCGCGTGGTGGAGATCAGCCGCGAGGCGGGCGGACAGATCATCCACGAGAGCTACTTCGTAATGCCCGAGCAGAACCTCGCGAACACCGTCGATGCTGGGCCCGAGGCGGAGCATCGCGTTTCCAAGATCTTCCGGCTCCATCGCGATGGGCCATTCCAGACCTTCATCGAGTCGCCTCGGATCCTCGACATCGGCCGCAGCCTGCTCGGCCCGCGGATCGATTGCTTCCTCTCCCAGTTTATCTTCAAGAACCCTGCCGCTTGGGGGCAGCCCTGGCATCAGGACTCGTTCTACTTCCCCTTCGACCGGGCACCCCAGGTGGGCTTCTGGTTGGCGGTCACGGAAGCGACGCTCGACAATGGGTGCCTATGGGTGCTGCCGGGCTCCCATCGCGAACCGATCCACGAGCACGGGCCCGATCGCCGACCCGGCGCCAACATCGGGTATGTGGAGATCGTGGATTGTGACTTCAGCGAGGAGCGGGCCGTCACCATGGCGGCGGGCGACCTGCTCGTCTTCCACAGCCACCTCATGCATCGCTCCAAGGACAACCGGAGCGACAGCCTGCGCGCGGCGATGGTCTATCACATGGCGGAGCACGGCACGAAGGATCGGGCGAACCCGCCGACGCCGGTCAACGATTGGATGTGCCTGCCCGACGCGGCCGCGGTCGGTGCAGCACGGGGAAGCGAGGTCTCGAATGAAGAAGCATGAACTGAACGGCGGGTTCGACTGGCAAGACCGCACAGGCCCCTTTCGTCTGCTCAGCGAGGACCAGGCCGCCCAATACAACCGCGATGGCTTCGTCGTCCTGGAAGACGTCTTCGACGACGAGACCATCGATGCCTTGCTGACCGAGCTCGACCCGCTCGAAGAGCTCGGCGCCGAACTCCTGCGAAAGCATTTCGACGGCAAGGCCTTCATCGCGCGCGCGGACGAGATCACGTTCACCGTCCACGTCGTGACGCGCAGCCCGCTCGCCAATGCATTCACGCATTCGAAGTTCTTCCTCGACGTGACACACGACCTGCTCGGCCCAGACGTCCGGCTCTATTGGGATCAGCTCGTCTACAAGAAGCCGGGGAATCCGGAAGTCTTCCCGTGGCATCAAGACAACGGCTACACGTTCATCGAGCCCCAGCAGTATCTGACTTGCTGGGTTGCGATGAGCGATGCGGATGAAGAGAACGGTTGCCCCTGGGTCATCCCGGGCGCGCATCGCGAGGGGACCTACGCGCATCACATGACCGACCTTGGTTGGGAGTGCACCACCGAGGAACCGAAGCAACGCGTGGCAGCGCCGGTTCGAAAGGGCGGCGTCGTCGTATTCTCGTCGCTGACGCCACACTTGACCGGCCCGAATCAGACGGCCCACATGCGCAAGACCTACATCGTGCAGTTCGCGCCCGATGGAGCCAGTGGCGTCACGGTCCAGAATGGCAAGCGGAGCGAAGCCCCCTGCAGGGCGCCGGACCGCCAATATCCGATCCTCGTCGACGGCAAGCCGGTGCCGCCGCCTGGGGTTTCCGATTGATTCCCCCCCCCGACCCTAAGAGGCTGAGCCTCCCTGGGAGCAGCGGAGCCGGGTTTCGAACCGTCCGACGAATGGGCTCCCAGTCTTGGTGGCCCGGGACGCGTGATCCCATCTCTTCGAGGTCGACCCACACCCGTCGCGCGAGACTTCGCCCCAGCCGATGACGTCGCGAGCGCCAGAGGGCCATGTCGACGAGCGATTCGTGTCTCGGCAGAGCGTTCTCGGGCGCGCCTCTACCGCGCCAGCGCTTCCTGAACTACGGTCGCCGCGAATGGCAGGGCCCCGGTCCAGCCTTGACGCGACCGGAGGGTTCGGGCGTTGAGCGAAGGCCCCAGTATTTCGGGTGAGACGGCGCCGTCGGTAGGTCGGGATCTCCCGGCTCGCTCGCGTTCGCGTGGCGTAGAACCCGGCGCCGCGCTGTCCAATTCCGGGCCGGCAGCCGACCCCGCGCTCGCACAGTCGCTGTTGCTCTACCTACGCGACCGGCTCGCGGTGCCTTCACTCGCGTACCAGGGTGAGCCACACGCGCTGCTCGGGGGCACCGAGGCGGCGGTCCTTGCATTCCAACTCGCGGGTGCACCACCCCCCTTCGACGGCCCTCTCGTGCTGCGACGCTTTCGCCGCGGCCAGGCTCCGGAGCGGAGCGTCATCGAGGCGGGGATCCACGACGCAGCACGGGACGCCGGCTTCCCGACACCCGCCTGTCTGTTGCACGAAAGCAGCCGCGAGATCCTCGGCGGGGCCTTCCTCGTTCTCGAGCGGGTCGAGGGCGAAGCACTCTTGAGCGGGCTGGCGGTCGAGACCCTCGCGAAAGGCCTCAACGTGCGGAGCCTGCTGCGCACGATCGGCAAGACGCCCGGGCTCTGGGGCAGCGTTGCCACCCATGTTGCGGACGCGGCGGTGCTCGTTTCCAACGTCGACGCCGTGGCGGTCGAGGCCGCCGTGCGCGCTCGGGGCGGAACGGCCGAGTTCCTGAGCCTGGACGCTCGACTCGCGCGGATCGAACGGCGGATCGTGCGCACCTCTCTCGGGGAGCCTCTTGCACCCGCACTCGCGTGGCTCGAGGCGAACCGCCCGCCTTCGCCCGAACGCCGCTGCCTCGTCCACGGCGACATCGCGCCCACCAACCTGATGGTCCACGACGGCCAGCTGACGGGTGTGCTCGACTGGTCGAAGGCGCTGCTCGCCGAGCCCGAGGCGGAGATCGGCTTTCTGCGGGTGGCGATCCGGACCGCGGCGATCATGGGGCTCGGACGTTGGAACCGGGCGCTCACCTGGCCGCTGGCGAACTTCGCGAACCGTGTGACCCACCGCTACATCGCGTCGCGACCCGTCGATCTCGAACGGGTGCGCTGGTACGAGACCCTGCGCGCAGTCTCGCTGCTCGCATCCATCGCCAAGCGCGAGAAGAAGCGCGCACGTCGGCGCCGACGCCACATCCTGGACGGGGGTGGAAGCTCTCGCGCCATCGGGCTCGAACTCGAACGCCTGACCGGGGAGCGGGTGGTTCTCGGCTGAGCTTCGCCTTCGGCTAGCTCGTCGCGTATCGACTATCTGCGCGTGCCGTTGCTCTGGCGATTCCTGGGCAAGCAGGCCCTGCTCATCGCCCGAAAGTAGGGATGAACGGCCCGATCCACTTCGCTTCGAGGTGCACACATTGAAGGCCCAGATCGACGGATACCAGAGCTTTCCCGGCGACCACTGCGGAAGTGTGGCCATGCGCGGCCTGCTGAACCACTACTGCGGGCTCGAACTGCCCGAAGCCGCCGTCTTCGGGCTCGGCGCCGGGGTCGCGAGCGTCTTCATGTCGGGGCCGGGGCTCGACCCGGGCGCCATCCTGTTCGGCCGCACGGCCAGCATGGAACAAGATCTCGCACGACACCTCGGCGTCGACTACCGGGAACGCCCGGAACCCGACGATGCCGAGGCCTGGCGGGTCGTTCGCGAGGAAGTCATCGCGGGCCGCCCGACCATGCTCTCGGGCGACATCTTCTATCTCGACTACCGCGAGTTCAAAGTCCACTTCCCCTCGCACCGCTTCGTGCTCCTCGGGTTCGACGACGACACGGAGAAGGTTTCGATCGCAGACCGCATCCGGCCGGAGCCGGAGATCTGCTCCTACGGCGCGCTCTCCAAGAGTCGGAATCCGCCTGAGGGAATGTCGACGCAGAACCTGTGGGGGCGCTTCCACGACACGAACGTGGGAAGTGAATTGCGGGATGCAACACGGCGTGCGATCGCCAGCTGTTCGCAGGCGATGTTGGCCGAGCCCGGCTCGGATACGGACGCTTCGGCCGGGATGCTCGCGGCAGACTCTCCGATGAAAGTGCAGACGGGAGTTCGAGGCGTACACGCCTTCGCTCGAGATCTCGCGACCTGGCCCGACGAGCCCGACGCCAGCTGGAGGGCGAGCTTCAATGCGAGCTGCATCGAGAAGTTCGGGAACGGCGGCGGGAACTTCCGCCGGCTCTACTCGGGTTTCTTGACCTGGGCCCGCGCGCTCGACCCGCGCCTCGTCCCGGAAGCGGCCCCGACGCTGGCGCTCGAAGCCGCCGATGCCTGGACAGACGTCAGCAACGCGCTCTTCGCGGCGTCCCAGGAAACCTCGAATCCGAAGCACTGGGACGACGCCGTCGCGCATGCGACCCGCGTGGCCGGGATCGAGGCACGGCTGTTCGAGATTCTGCGGGATGATGTATTGTCATAGTTAGTGCCAATACTGGCTCGCGGAGATCTCGACACCATGAATCGAATCGCCCGATGGGGAGCCGGGGGCATGGTCATCGCCTTCCTGCTCGGAACCTTCGCCTACGCGAACCGGGAGGCGATCGTGCTGAAGCTGGTGGGGTTCGCGGTCAAACGGCGAATCCCGGTCGGGCCGCATGAGGAGGTGGCCTGGTCGACGGGCGTCGACCCGCAGGGGCGCACACCGGCCGAGCGGCCGCCCAACATCGTCTTGATCCTCGCCGACGACCTCGGCTGGAACGACCTGACCTTCAACGGTGGCGGAGTCGCGGGCGGGACGGTCCCGACACCCCACATCGACTCGATTGCCGCCGAGGGCGTGAGCTTCACCAACGGCTACGCGGCGAACGGAACCTGCGCCCCCTCGCGGGCGGCATTGATGTCCGGCCGCTACGGCACCCGGTTCGGGTTCGAATTCACGCCCACACCACCCGGGATGATGCAGCTCGCGGGGCTCGTTCGGAGCCCGGGTCGACTGCGCGAAACCATCACCTACGAGGGTGTCGAACGGATCGACTACGCAGACATGGGGATGCCCGCCTCGGAGATCACGCTCGCTGAGCTGCTCGCCGAGCAGGGCTATCACACGGCTCACATCGGGAAGTGGCATCTCGGCCGTGCCGACGGCATGGCGCCCCACGATCAGGGCTTCGACGAAAGCCTGCTCATGGCCAGTGGCCTCTACCTGCCCGAGGACGATCCCGATGTGGTCAACTCGAAGCAGGACTTCGACCCGATCGACCGCTTCCTGTGGGCGGCGATGCGCTTCGCCGCCTCCTTCAACGGAGACGACGCCTTCGAGCCCGACCAATACCTGACGGACTACTACACCGAGCAGGCCGTCGAGGTGATCGGGGCCAACCGGGATCGACCGTTCTTCCTCTACCTCGCACACTGGGCACCGCACACGCCACTCCAGGCCGCGCGAAGAGACTACGAAGCGTTGGCGCACATCGAGAACCATCGCCTGCGTGTCTACGCAGCCATGATCCGCAGCCTCGACCGCGGCGTGGGGCAGGTTCTCCGTGCCCTCGAACGCAACGGACTCGACGAGAACACGCTCGTCCTCTTCACCTCCGACAACGGCGGCGCCAACTACATCGGGTTGCCCGAGGTGAACCGCCCGTTCCGCGGCTGGAAGATCAGCCTCTTCGAAGGGGGCATCCACGTCCCCTTCTTCGCAAAGTGGCCGGCGCGGATCGCTGCCGGCGCCACGGTCTCCAACCCGGTGCATCACTTCGACCTGTATGCGACGGCCGCGGCCGCGGCGGGAGCACCGCTGCCGACGGATCGAACGATGGACGGGGTCGACCTCCTGCCCCACGTCGCAGGCGAAGCCCCCGGCGTGCCGCATCGCGCACTCTTCTGGCGAAGCGGCGCCTCGCAAACCGCGCTCGTCGACGGCTGGAAGCTCAATGTCAGCGACCCGCCCGGGCGGACCTGGCTGTTCGACATGGGCGCCGACCCGACGGAGCAGCATGACCTCTCGGCCGAGCGGCCGGAGAAGCTCGCCGAACTGCAGGCCGCCTTGGCGGCCCACAACGCAGAGCAGGCGCCGCCGGCCTGGCCGAGCCAGCTCTCGGTTCCGATCAACATCGACAAGGATCTGACCCAGGCCGACGCGCCCGACGACGAATACATCTACTGGTCCAACTGAACTCGGAGCGGCGTATCCTGAAGCCTTGCCCAGAGCCACCACGCAGATCGCCGCCGGCGCGGCCCTCCTTGCCTTCGTCTTCTGTGCGTCGGTCGGCCTCGCGCTCGGGGTCCGCGAGCCCTCAGTCCATGACGAATTCGCGAACCTGCTCGCCGGCGACACCTTTGCCCACGGCCGGCTCGCCAACCCGACCCCGCCCGCGTGGCATCACTTCGAGACGCCGCACGTCTTCTTCACTCCGAGCTACGCGTCCAAGTATCCGCCGGGCCCGGGCTTCACCTTGGCGCTGGGCCAGACCGCCGGCCATCCGATCCTCGGGGTCTGGCTTGGCACGGCGCTCCTGTGTGGCGCGCTTGCCTGGATGCTCGCGGCCTCGTTCTCTGCCCGCTGGGTGGCGCTGGGCGGATTGCTTTCGATCCTTCTCTTCGCGGGCGCCGGGTACTGGAGCCAGAGCTACTGGGGTGGGAGCCTCGCCGGTGCCGGAGGCGCGCTCGTCTGGGGTGCAGCGCGACGATGGTGCGACGGCGGCGCAGCCCGGAACGCGGCCCTGTTCGCGGTCGGCCTCGTGATCCTGGCGTTGAGCCGCCCCTTCGAGGGGCTCGTCATCTCGTTGCCGGCGGTGGCTGCCGTACTGGGGTCGTTCGTCGTCGCGGAGCGTGAAACACCCGGCGAGGGGCTCGCGCGGGTTCGACGATTCTCCCGAGCCACCCTTCCGATCCTCCTCGCTTGGGTGGCCTTCATGGGCCTCTACAACGCGCGCACCACCGGCGACCCGCTGCGCTTGCCCTATCAACACCACGAGGAGCTCTACGCCACGGTCCCGCTCTTCAGCTTCGACTCGGCACGCCCGGCGCCGACCTATCGACACGACGAGCTGCGCCGTTTCCACGAGGACTTCGAAGGCCGCTGGCTCGACGAACAGGGGAGGGTGAACACCGCATGGCTCGACCCGACGAAGCTCCGCCGGGCCGCGAGCTTCTTCATCGGCTTCCCCGGCGTGCTCGCCTTCCTGGCTCTGCCCTTCGCTCTGCGCGGGCGCTGGCTGTGGCTGGCACTCGCCGGTGTAGCCGCTGGGAGCGGTGCGACGGTGTACCTGGCGACCTACGGCGGCATGCCCCACCAGATCGCCCCGCTGGCAGCGCCGCTGATCTGGCTCGAGGTCGCCTGCCTGCGCCGCTGGGCATCGTTGCCCGTTCGATGGATCGGTTTGGCCGTCGTCGCGATCGTCCTGCTCGGTCTCGCGGATCAAAGCCTCCGACACGTCGGGCGGCATCCGCGCAGCGACGATCATTGGAGCACCCAACGGGCACGGATCGTCGGCCAGCTCGAAGCGCTCCCCAGCCGAGACCTCGTCGTCGTCCGCTACGGCCCGCGGCACAACATCCATCAAGAGTGGGTCTACAACGCGGCGAGCCTCGACGCCGCCGAGGTGGTTTGGGCGCGCTCCATGGGCCCGGAGCGGGATGCCGCCTTGCTCGAAGCGTTCTCCGGGCGCCGTGCTTGGCGTCTGCGGGTCGGCGCGAATTCGTTCGCGCCCGAGCTCGAGCCACTCCGCTAGCGCGCGGCGAACACTCCGACGATGTGGTGCACCCACATGGGGATCAGGGTCGCCCAGTAGGCCACCATCCAGACAAGTCCCACGCTGCCGCCCCAAGCCTCGGCACCGGTCTGCCGGTTGCGCTCATGGATGGCTCCGCTCAGACCCTTCGCCAAGAGGCCCCAGGTCAGTGGCGCGGCCGGCTCCTCACCCTCGCCGCTCGCCCTCGCGTCCGCGCGCAGGGCCCGCACGTGGATGAGCTGCCACGGCAGATAGAAGGCGCCGAAGATCAGGTTCAGTTGGAGGAGGCTTTGGCCCGCGCCCGCGTCGACAGTCGCGTAGAGGTAGGCGCTCGCGATCGTGTTCGCGACGAAGATGACGCCCCAACCCAACTCTTCGTAGTAGTAGAAGATGAGCCGCTCGGCCGCGATCGCGCCCCAGACGAACCCTTGCGAGACGACGACCTGCGCGACCATCACCCACGAGAGCGCGTTCACCCAGCCGACGTGGTCGACGTTGAGCAGACGAAGAACGTGAGAGAACTGATAGATGTACGCCACTTCGACGAAGGTGGCCAAGACCCGCGTCACGAAGATCGAAGAGAGCCGGGAGTCATGGAAGACGACGTTGTCCTTGTACCGGTTGGGAAAGAGGCAGCGATAGGCCGACACGGCGAAGAGGATTTGTGCGGGGATGACGATGTGCGGGTCCGCACCCGAAGCGGGCCCCAACGTGTTCGCCAGAAAGTAGAGGTTGATCACGGCGCCGAGCTTCAACAGCCAGAGGAAGACCGTGAAGTCCGAGAAGAGACCCGTCCGCTCTGCCTGCTGCATCGGAGCCTCCCGGACTCGTCGACGTCGGGGCACAGCCTATCATCGACGCACGGAGTTTTTCGAGGATGCCGTGGCGTGAGCCCCTATTCTCCGGGCCATGAAGACCTCGAACGAGTCTCCGCTGGTGGCCCGGGCCCTCGCGCGGCTGCGCGAGGAAGGGCTCGCCGGTCTCTGGCTGCGAACCCTGCGCTGGCTCGGCGTCTATCGGAGATACGTGTTGGCAGGCGGCCCGGACGAGGGCCGGTCGCCACCCTGCGACGTGCCGGTCGCGTGTGCGAGGCTCGAGGCCCACGAGATCGAGGAGTATCTGAAGTTCCGACCCGAACAGGATCGGGCGACGATCCTTCATCGCTTCGACGAGGGCGATTGGTGTTTCGTCGGGCGCTGCGACGGACGCATCGCGGTGGCGATCTGGATCGCGCGGGACAGCGCCTGGCTCGAGTTTCTTTCGTGTCGGATTCTGCTGGCCGAGCGCGCCTTCTATCTCTACGACCTGTTCGTCGTGCCCGAACATCGAGGCAACCGCGTGGCGGGTCCCGTGCTGGCGTTCCGTATCGCTGCGATGCGCGAAGCGGGATACGACCGGAAGGTCATTCTCAACGAGCCGGAGAACCCGGCGGCCCTCCGCCGAAGCGTTCACCATGGCAACACCGTGATCGCCTGGCTCTCCTGCCTCCAGCTGGGCCCGTGGCGCCGCCTGCGCCTGCACTCGGTGGGAGACGACGCAGAACCCTGGGTCCGACTCGCCGACTGAAGCGGATCGCCCGAAGGCAACTCACCGGCGTTGTGCGGGGCGTCTGCCGGGCTCTTGCGGAGACGGTGCGGCCCACTCGCCACGCCTGAGGTCGAGACCGCCACCGCCAAGAGTCGCCTCACCTCAGGCCCATGCGGCCCGACCTGCACATCGCCGGGCCGCCACAAACGCTGCGAAATTAAAGCGCTTCGGGTGAAATACCGATAGGAGGGGAGGCAAGGGCTCCACGAGCCCATACGCCTGCTGGAGCCTCCATGGCAGACCGTGGCTTGAACAAAAGGATGGGAGAGCGAAATCGCTTTCGATCGCGAAGCATCGGTGCCGCTGCCTCGGCTCTCGCTGCTGGCGGAGCGGCCGCACCTGCCTCGGCCACCGTCATCTACGACTTCGAGATCAGCCACTCCCCGAATTTCAATTTCGACCTGACGGGCGACATCACAGGCGAGTTCGAGCTGTTCAGTGTCGTCGTCGGCATGATGGGCGAGATCGATCTCGGTCTCGATTCGCCTGCGGGCGGCGGCATGATGGCGCCGAGCAGCACCGTCGAGTTCTCGGTGTTCGACGACGGCATGGGCAGGATGGATTTCCTCACCCTCTTCGACGTGGGCGACACGGTCGATGGATCGCTCGACTATTCCGGCGTGGGCCTCCTGGTCGATGGCGGTGTTGCGAACACCGATTGGACGGCCGGCGAGATCGGCTACGCGGGTTTCTCCTTCGACGCGGGCGGCGGCACCCTCTATGGCTGGCTCCGGGTTCGCTTCGAAGACAACGGGACGGACTTCACCGTGCTCGGCTGGGCCTATGAAGACGAGGTCGGTACGGACATCATCGTCCCCGAGCCGGGCCTCGCGCTGCTGCTTGGGCTCGGCATTGCCGGGGTTGCAGCCAGCTGGAAGCGCCGACCCACCTCCGACCCGCCGCCGTCGGCCTGACGATGCAGCCGGCCGAGTCGCTGCAATCCCGCTACGAAGAGACGCCGTACCGGGATCAAGCACTTCCCCAGTTCGACCTCTCGCGCCTGCTCGGGCTCGCGCGGCTCTTCCAGACACCGGGGCCCGAGGTCGACCCGAGCGAGTTGCGCGTTCTCGATCTCTGCTGCGCCTCCGGCCGACACCTTCGCGAGCAGGCAGCCCACTATCCCCAGGCACGCTTCACGGGCGTCGACTTCTCGCGCGCCGAGATCGAAGACGGCCAGCGCCAGGCCCGCGCGGCGGGCCTCGAGAACCTCGAACTCATCGCCTGCGACCTGCTCGACTTCGAGGTCGCACCGGCGGGCTACGACGTCGTCCTGTGCCACGGTGCGTTCTCGTGGGTGCCCGACGAGGTGAAGCAACGCATCTTCGACGTCTGTCGGCAGGGCCTGGCCCCGAGAGGCGTCGCGGCCATCGCCTACCTCACGTACCCGGGATGGAAACAGCGCGAAGCCTTCCGCGAGCTGCTGGCTTCACGGGTGAGCGGTGTGGCGGAGCCAGCGGAGCGCGTCCGGCAGTCCGCCCTGTTGCTTCGGCTGCTGCACGAGGGCTACTCCGCCCACGAAGGCGATGTCCATGCCGCAAGCCTGAAGGCCGTCGTCGAGAGCATGCAGAAGGCGCCGAGCAACGCCTTCCTCCACGACGAGCTCGGCGTCGAACACGACCCCTGCTACTTCATGCAGTTCGCCGAGTGGGCGGCCGACTCCGGGCTCCAGTACCTCGCCGAGGCCGACCTCGGCAGCATGGCGATCGGCGGGCTGTCCGCAACCGCGAGCCCGATCCTCCAAGAGCTCGCCCCCGACTTCCTCGAGACCCAGCAACTGATCGACTTCATGGTCAATCGCTCGGGGCGCTCTTCGCTGCTGGTTCGAGACGACGCACCCGTAGCGCGGGGGCTCGCACTCGAACGATTCTGCGAGCTCGACTTCACGACGGAGTTCCGGAACACCCGGCCGGCCAACGCGCCCGACGGAACGCCCGACCGCTTCGAATCGCTCGACGGCCGAACCATGCGGGTCGACGAAGCCATCGAAAAGCAGATGGTGACGCGGCTCTCACAGGCTGCGCCAGATCCGGTTCACTATTCCGAGTTGGTGGACGGGGAGGACGGCGCGTCGGAGGCATTGCAGCGCCACCTGGCGGCGCTCGTCTCGAGAGGCCTCGTCGACGCCCGACTTCCTATCCCGCAGTCCGCGGGCCCGCTCTAGCTCCGGCGGATCGCCAGAGCCACAGCCTCAAGCCCAAGGCGCCTGAGCCCGATCTCTCCTGGGGGGAGGGAGTCGGCTTGGATCGGGGTCTATCACTGCGCATCTTGGGCCTCGTCACTCTGCTCGGCCTGCCCGGGCTGGTGGACCTCGTCGAGGCTCGCCCCCCGGCCGCGTCCGCGCCCGCGACGAACGTCGTCGTCTACCTGATCGACACCCTGCGGCGGGATCGCCTCGGGGTCTACGGGGACGAGTCGGGCATCACTCCACACCTCGATGCCCTGGCCCGCGAATCCGTCGTCTTCGATCGCGCCTTCTCGTCCGCGCCGTGGACGCTGCCCTCCGTCGTTTCACTCATGACGTCGACCCATCCGGTGGACCACCAGGTCCTGGTGCGAGGCCAGCAGATCGGCCGGGGGCTAGTGCCGCTGGCCGAACGAATGCAGCGCGTCGGCTATCGGACCGGAGCGTTCGTTGCGAACCCGCTGGGCGGCAAAGCGAGCGGGCTCGATCGAGGCTTCGATCGGCTCGAACGCGTGAGCCCTGCGCCAGATCTCGATCGGGTCGACGGCTGGCTCGACGAAGACACCGAGCGGCCGTTCTTCCTCTACGTCCATACGACCGAGCCGCACCGTCCCTATCGCTCGCCCGCAGACCTGAGAGAACGCTTCGAAGCGCCAGCACGCCGCCGGCTCGAAGGCCTGCACCGACTGATGCGCGACTACCGGACGCTCACCCGCGTCGACTTCGACGCCGGACGCCCGCTCGGCGAAACCGACAACACCGAGGCTCAGCGAGAAGCCCTGGCCGAACTCACCTCGCGTCGAGACGATTGGCGACGGGCCTATGACGCGAGCGTAGCCTGGGGCGATCGGAACCTCGGTGCGCTCATCGAGCGGCTCCGCGCGCGAGGCGAGTGGGACGAGACGCTGCTCATCGTCCTCTCCGACCACGGAGAGGAACTCCTCGACCACGGCCAGGCGTTGCATGGGCAGTCGCTCTACCCGGAGCTCGTCCACGTGCCGATGCTGTGGAAGCTGCCGGGTGGGCGTGGCGGCGGGCAGCGCGTCGCCAGCACCGTCGGCCTGGTCGACGTGGTGCCGACCCTGTTCGACTGGCTCGGGCGCCCGGAGGCTGCGGAAGGCGTGTTGGGCCGGAGCTTTGCTGCGCGATTCGGCGGGGGCGAGGAGCCCGCGGCATCGCCTCGCGTGACCGCCGTCCGCCTGAACCGGGTGCAGTACTACCGCCCCGAGGACGAAGCACGCGGCCGGTTCAACCTGCGGGTCAGCGACGGAATGTGGCAGGGGATCTGGAACGTCGACCGCGACCGGCTGGAGCTATACGACCACCGCAACGACCCCACCGAGCTGCGAGATCTCGCCAAGGTCGACCCGGCTCGCGCCGCGGCGCTCCGCTCGCGCGCGAAGAGCTTCCTCGACTCGCGCCCCGAACTCGCGGACGTGGCGCCCTCGGGCGGCTCGCCCTCCCTCGAGCACCTCGACGCGGAGACCCGCGAGCGCCTCCAAGCGCTCGGGTATGTGGAATAGCGCTCCGTCGATCCCGGTGATCGCGGCGATCGCGGCGATGGCGGCGATGGCGGCCTGGCAGCGCGGCTCGCCTTCCGTTAATCGCAAGGGGTCAGAACCAGCTCGAACAAGGGAGCGCCATGAAGCGAGTTCTGCCCACCTTCGTCGCCGTCTTCGCGATGTTCACGTCGGTCGTCATCGGCTGCGCGGGTTGTCCAGATGGCAGCGATGCGCCGGCTTACCGAACCTCCCCGCCCTACACGGGCACCGGGAAGCCGCCAGCCACGAGCGACTAGCCCCGTCGAACGGACGCGGCTCAGTCCTCGAACTCCGGGGCGCGTTTCTCGCGCCGGGCGCGCACGGCCTCTTCGAAGTTCTTCGTCGTCAGACGGACAAAGAGCTGTGTATGGCTCTCGAGCTCGATTGCAGCCCGCAAGCTAGAGGTCTCGAGGCCGGCCCACATCATCCGCTTGGTGAGCGCCACGCCCTGGGTGCTCCAGCCGTTGATCTGCTTGGCCAGGGCCAGCGCCTCGGTCATCAAGTCCACGTCAGGGACCACCTTCGAGACGAGGCCCATGTCCGCAGCCTCGCGAGCGCTGATGTCGCGGCCCGACAGCATGATCTCGAAGGCGCGCGACGAGCCGATCGCTCGCGGGAGCAGGAAGCTCAGGCCCAACTCCGTGGCCGTGAGGCCGTTGTTGATGCCGGCCGCCCTGAAATAGGCCGACTCACTCGCGATCCGGATGTCCGCGCCCAGCGTGAGGCAGAACCCGCCCCCGATGGCGGCGCCGTTGATCGCGCAGATCACGGGCTGCGGCATGCGCTGCATGGCCGGCACGAGGTCGGCGAGGATCGTCATCGCGCGGGTGGCGATGCGCGTGAGGGTGAGGCCCTCGATGTTCGGCGGCGGCTCCGACTCCTGCGTGTCGGCGCCGGAGCAGAAACCATCGCCCGTGCCGGTCAGGATGACGCAGGTGCTCTCGTTGTCGCGGCCGACCTCTTCGAACGCGTCATGGAGCGGCACCATCAACTCGAACGCCATCGAGTTCATCCGTTCCGGACGATCCAGGACGATCACGCTGACATCGGGGCTCGGCTTTTCGATTCGGACCGGACTCATCGGCTAGACCTCGGTGTGCCAGAAGGCGTGGGTGCCGCTGAGCTCGCGCGGGATCTCGCCCTCGACGTCCAGATCCCAGGCATCGTATTCGGTGGTCTGCGGGCGCCACGCCCCGTGCGGTAGGGATGATCGTCCCCCTCGGGCAGCCCGCTCTCGTAGCTCGCGTGCGTCTCGATCTTCATGCGTGTTCTCCGCTCCGCTCGCTCTGTAGCAGAAAGCCCGATCGGGTGGAAATTCCAGCGAGAGGGGTGGTCCACTCCACTCGCCTCGGGCGTTCCAGCCCCCTATGCTCGGCTCGCACCAGGAGGGGCTCAACATGAAGAAGCGAACGAAGATCGACTTGCTCACCGTTGCCGCTGACGGCGACGCCGAGGCCATCGACGACCGGATCGACGGAGGCGAGACCGAAGAGGCGACGTTCCCCGAATGCTTCGCGGCATCAGGGACCAACGTCTCGACCTCCATCGCGACCCTCCGAGTCGACCCGAGCGACCGAGACGGCGCCTGACCGGAGGGCCTACGGCTTCCAGGGGCGATCGGGCTCGCAGACACCGTAGAGCTCGGCGGCGTTCTGAAAGAGAATCCGGCCTCGCACGTCTTCGCTCAGGTGGCCGAACGCCGCGTCGATCTTCTCGCGAACTTCATCGCCGTAGAGACAGATCGGGTGAGGATAGTCGGTCTCGAAGATCACACGGTCGGCTCCGACCTCGTCGAGGCAGTGCTTCAGAGCGAACTCTTCGAAGAAGCTGCATGCCCACACCTGCTCGCGGATGTAGGCACTGGGCAGCTTCGTGAACTCCGGACGCTCCGCCGCAACGTTCGAATAGTTGAAGCCGTGGTCGAGGGCTTCCTTCACGAAGGGTATCCATCCGATGCCGCTCTCGACGGAGACCACACGAAGCTTCGGGTTGCGTGGCAGGACCCCGGACATCACGAAATCCATGAGCTGGATGCCGTTGGCGAGCAGGATCGACATCGAGCCCGAGACCGTGCTCGGCCCGATGCCGTGGGCTGCGAAGCGCGCCGGGTCCATGAGCTGATCCTGAAAGTCGCCGCTGCCGATGTGGAGGCTGATGGGCAGGTCGACGTCCTGCGCGGCGCTCCACACCGGGTTCCAATGCGCGTCGCCGAGCAGCGGCATGCCGAAATCCTGAGGCGCACTGGTGAAGAGGATGGCGCGGTGGCCGAGCTCGCGGCAGCGGTGGATCTCGGCCACTGTGGCGTCGACGTCCCAGAAGGGCGTCGCCATCACCGGGATGAAGCGCTGCGGATCCGGCGAGATCCATTCGATCAGCCAGTCGTTGTAGACGCGCACGCAGGCGAGCATCAGCTCGGGGTCACCGAGGCCGAGGAAGGTTTCGCTGCCGAAGCCGCCGATGTTCGGATAGAGCGCCATGGCCCAGGCGCCGATCTCGTCCATGTAGGCGAGGCGGGCCTTGGCGTCGTAGGCGGCGGGCGGGCACTCGTCGAGGTTGCGCGGGATCGAAGGGAAGGGTTCGTGCCACCCGGCTACGGCGGTGGCGCCCACCGGGATCTTCCGCTCCTTCGTGCCGAACTGCCAGAGGTCGACGCCGTCGTCGGTGCGGATCATGCGCGGCGCCGCGTCCTGGAACTTCCGTGGCAACCGTGACGTCCAGACGTCGGCAGGCTCGGTGATGTGGGTGTCGGCGTCGATGAACCAGTCGGTGCACTGCACGGGGGCCTCCTGCGGACCCCTATTGTGGCACGGGACGGAAGCGCGGGAGTGCAAGATCTGCGCTCATGTCCTCCCACACGACCTCGACCGACATGCCGATCGTGACCTCGCCCGGGTCGACGCCGACCAGGTTCGAGATCATCCTCAGCCCGCCCGATCCCTCGAGCGCGATGACGGCGATGACGAAGGGCAGCTCCTGGCCGCCCGCGATGGGGCGGTGCACCGCGGTGTGGGTGTAGACCTCGCCGCGCCCCGAAATCTCCTGCCAGTCGGCGTCCTCGGAGCGGCACTCGGGGCAGAGCGGTGAGGGGGGCAGCCGGGTGTGCTCGCAAGCCGTGCAGCGCTGCACGACGAGCCGGTGTTCGGACGCCGCCTCCCAGAAGGGCAGGCTGATCGCATCCGCCAAGGGCTGCGGCATGCCGTCGGGAAAGAACCGGTCGCTCATCGTCCCCCCAGGAGGACGGCGCTCGACGGGACGCATGCACCGCTCGTCACCAGGCAGACCTCTGCGCCGTCGACGGGGCTCGTGCTCTCGCCGCGCAGGGAGCGCACACCCTCGACGACGTGATTGAGACCATGGATGTAGGCCTCCGAGAGACTGCCGCCATGAGTGTTGGTGGGCATGCTGCCGCCCTGCCAGGCCAGCGCGCCGCTCTCGATGAAGGGGCCGCCTTCGCCGCGCTCGCAGAACCCGTAATCTTCGAGTTGCATCAGGACACAGCCCGTGAAGTGGTCGTAGATCTGGGCCACGTCCACGTCCTTCGGACCGAGGCCCGCCTTCGCCCACAGGCGGTCGGCCATCTCGCCGCAACCCCCGGTGGTGTAGAGCTCGTCCGGGACGTTGGCGTTGGTGAAGGGGCCGAAGCCATAACCCTTGGGCGCGCCCTGCTCGCTCGCGAGGATTTCGACGGGGCGCTTTGCGAGGTCGCGCGCCCGCTCGGCGCTGGTGACGACGATGGCGCAAGCGCCGTCGCTCTCGAGGCAGCAATCGAACAGGCGATGGGGGTCGGCGATCATCGGCGAGTTCTGGTGATCGTCGAGGGTCATCGGGCGTTGGCCCATGACGGCGCGCGGATTGCGGCTGGCGTGTTCACGGAAGGTGACGGCGAGCATGCCGAGCTGCTCGCTCGTGGTCCCGTAAAGGTGCATGTGTCGCCGGGTCGGCAGCGCGTAGGCCGCAGCAGCCATCAGGAGGCCGTAGGGCATGGTGAAGCCCATGGAGGCCATCATCAGGGAGTTGGCCTGCTGGACGGTGGGCGGCGCCGGGTCGGGGGGCGCCGCCGCGTCGCGGCCCGCTGCACCGAAACGGAAGAACTGCCCCTGACAGAGCGAGCGGTACACGACCACGACTTCAGCCTGGCCCGTCTCCACCGCCATGGCGGCGTTCGCGACCGCCGCGCAGCCACCCCCGCCGCCGGGCATCCAGACCATGTTGGCGAAGCGCAGGGAGGGCAGGCCCAGCTCGGCGGCGATGAGCGTCTTCGACGGCGCGCTGGATGACCTGGCACGCCAAGGCGTGCTCGGTGACGTCGCCAATCTTTCCCCAACGCGTGTACTTCGACTCGCCCACGCCGACGATGTGGGCTCGAGCTCGGCTCATGATCCGGTGTTCGCCTTCCAGTCTTCGATCAGCAGCTCCATGGTGACGTCTATCAGGAGATTCTGGTCTTCGTCGAGCAGCTCGTAGAGACGTCGATCGGTGGAGTGGCAACCCAAGAAGGCCATCCCCCCATCCGCCCCGCCACTCTCGAAGTGGGGCAGCGCACGGCCGACCGAGAGGGCGTAGTCGCCGGCCTTGCGCACGATGGGTTCAGCGCGGCTGCCGTCGGCGTTGAGACTGCAGAGATGTTGCTCGCCTTCGAGGACGAGGACGGTGGTGGTCGCGACGTGGCGATGGAGCGGGCAATGGCCACCGTCGCGGCCCCAACGCACGACCATGTCGAGGGTCCCGGCCTCGAGGTCGTAGCCGAGGATCGTGTAGTCGTGATGAACGAAGTAGGAGAGGCCGGGCTCCCCTGTGACCTCCCGCCACTTGTGGCGGCTCGCATCGAAATGGCTCTGACCCATGATGGCCCTCCTCGTCGGGGCCCCACTTCTAGCAGGCTTGACCTGCAAGCGTCGAGGGGCGAACGGCTATGCTGGGCATCATCGGATCGCCCCGCGCGGAGGGTCTCCCCATGAACGTGCTCCTAGCCATCATCGCGCTCCTTGCAGCGGCCGCCGCCCTGCTCGTCGCCTTGTCGCTTCATTGGGCAAACACCCCGCATGGGCGCCTGAAACCGATCTTCGCCCTGATGTTCCGCTTGGGGAAGCTGCTGCGCCCGGCCGCCGCGGAGCGGGCGATCGGTGCGGCGGCCATGGACACTCCCGAGCAGATCGTGGCCGTGCGAACGGAGTTCGCGCGGAACACCGCCCCCCTATCGAAGCCCGTGCCGTTTGCCGGCACGATCGAGGACCGGAAGCTCCCGGGCGCACCGGGTGGCGAGCTCCCGGTCCGGATCTACCGCCCGGCCGTGGCTCGGGGCGACGTGCCCCTCCTCGTCTACTTCCATGGCGGAGGCTTCGTCGTCGGGAGTCCGGACTACACCGATGCCGCGGCGCGCACGCTCGCGCTCGAGACCCCCGCCGTCGTGGTGAGCGTCGACTACCGGCTGGCGCCGGAACACCCCTTCCCGGCCGCACCGGACGATTGCGAGTTCGCCGTGGCGTGGTGCGTCGAGGCTGCCGAGTCGCTCGGTGCACGCCCTGGGCCCGTGGCGGTCGCGGGCGATAGCGCGGGCGGGAACCTGAGCGCCGTCGTTGCGCAGCGCGACTTGGCAGCGGGCCACGAACGGATCGGCCTCCAGGTCCTGATCTACCCATGCACCGACGCGACCCGAACGGATCGCGATTCGCACGCCCACTTTGGCTCGGGCTACGGCCTGTCGACGAAGGACATCGAGGACTGCATGCGGTACTACGTGCCCATCGGTACCGACCGGGCGACGCCCGACCTTTCGCCGCTGCATGCCAAGTCTCTCGCAGGTCTAGCGCCGGCCCTGACGATGCACGAGCCCGCGATGCCCCACGGTTACATCACGATGACACGGCTCTGCTCCGAGGCCGGGACGACGCTGGAGTCGATCGCGGCGGCCGTGCGTTCGATGCCGAAGGCATGACGCTCGAAGCTGCATGCCAGCCGCCGCGCACCTTCCTTCACGCGTGGCAATCCGGCGACGTCGTGGTCTGGGACAACCGCTGCCTCCTTCATCGCGCCCGGCCCTTCGACCACGGCCACCCGCGCGTCATGAGGCACGTCCGGATCTCGGGCCACCCCGCGAGCGAACTCGCGGCCTGAGAGGAAAGCGATGCCCCACGCAACCCTGAACGGCGCGCGGCTGTGGCACGAAGTGCGCGGCGAAGGCGAGCCCATCCTCCTCCACCACGGCTACACCGCGTCACGCGTGAACTGGGCGCCCGTGGCAGACCGGCTCGAGAAGGAGTTCCGGGTCGTCCTCATGGAGTGTCGCGGAACGGGCGAGAGCGAACACACGAACGACGGCTACTCCATCGAGCAGTACACGGCAGACGTCGTCGCGATGCTCGACCATCTCGAGATAGATCGCATCGCCTTCGCCGGCCACAGCATGGGCGGCGGCATCGGCTATCGGCTCGGGCTCGAGCATGCCGATCGCTTGACGAAACTGATCCTCATGGCGCCGATCCCCGCCAAC
>JAFDDA010000060.1 GCA_019311105.1 Deltaproteobacteria bacterium | reverse complement strand
CGGGCGATGAAGTTCTGGATGGCCAGGTCGGTCTGTGGATTGAAGATCATCTCCAGATCTGCCAGATCGCTGCAGCGATTGGTGAACGTCGAGAGGTTGACCACCTTCATCCCAGGGTTCTTGAGCTTGCGATCCGTGACCCGACCCCAGAGGATCGGGTGGCACTCGGCCATGTTCGCGCCCCACGAAACCACCGCGTCGGTCAGCTCGATGTCCTCGTAGCAGCCCGAAGGCTCGTCGATGCCGAAGGTCTGGATGAAAGCCGCGACCGCTGAAGCCATGCAGTGGCGCGCGTTGGGGTCGAGGTTGTTGGAGCGCACGCCGGCCTTCATGAACTTCGCCGCCGCGTAGCCCTCGTCGATCGTGTACTGCCCCGAGCCGAAGATGGCCACGCTGCTGGGGCCGTGCTGGCCGTAGTACTCCTTGAACTTCTGCTCCATGACGTCGAAGGCGGTATCCCAGCTGACGGGCTCGAAGGTCCCCGCCTTGTCGAACTTGCCGTTCTTCATGCGCAGCAGGGGCCGGGTCAAGCGATCCTTGCCGTACATGATCGTGGCGTTGTAGTAGCCCTTGATGCAGACGAGGCCGCGATTGACCGGCGACTCGGGGTCTCCCTTGACGGAAACGATTCGCCCCTCGTTGGTCGCAACCATGATGCCGCAGCCCACGCCGCAGAATCGGCAGACCGACTTGTCCCACTTCCAGTTCGATTGCTTCTCCAGAGCACTCGTCTGATCGAGAACACTCGACGGAACCGAGATGCCGCATCCGGCCGCTGCGGATGCCGCGATGGCCGTCTTGATGAAGTCACGTCGCGCCTGGTCCATGCCTGTCTCCTATCCCGGTTTGCCGAACTCGTTGTCGGGCGGGTTCGGTCGATGCCTGCCCCGCCGGTGCCGCTGGGCGTCGCCCTCTATGGGTGCGCCTCTTCGGTATGGGTTTCATTTCCTTCGATGTAGTAATGAGAGAGCTCCGCCATCCCTACGTCCGGAAGCTCCTGAAGGTCTCTCAGACGGACGATGCTCTCTTCGACGTCCGCCGCTTCGATCGTGACGACCATGCGACCGCTCTCTTCGCAGAAGTGGACGTCCAACCACGCGATCGCGTCCAACGTCTCGCGGAGCTCTTTCAGACGTCCCGGCCGGCTCGTCATCACGATTCCCGAAATGATCATGTCCCGTCACCTCTCGTCATGCGCTCTCGCTTCGCAGTGAACCGCTCGTGATGGCACTCGCCACCTTGGTCATCAACGTGAAGAGGAACGCACCGAAGGCCCAGATGCCGAGGCCCACCACGACCTCGGTCGAGCTGGGGCCGTAGGCGTACACCTCGCCCAAGGCGTCCGGCGTCAATCCGGGGAGAATCAGGCCCATTCCCTTCTCGATGAATACGCCCCCGAACGCAAGGACGCAGGCCGCCGCGAGCAGCGGCATCCTGTTGCGCAGCGAGGGAGCGACGAAGATCACCAGGGCCGTTGCATTCATGGCGAGCGCCAGCCAGCTGTAGGTCGCGAGGGTGCTCTGACCGTCGATTCCGAACCATTGGAAGCGGGCGTGAACCGTGTGGGCAGTCTCTCCGTAGAACTCGGTGAAGACCTCGGTTCCCACGAAGAAGAGGTTCACCGCCATTGCGTAGGCGAGCAGCTCCCCGATCTTGAGGAGCGCCGCGTCGGTGATCGACAGCTTCCCGATCCGACGAAGCACCAGGAAGACCACGAGGGTGAGGGAGGGTCCGGAGCAGAAGGCGCCCGCGAGGAACCGAGGCGCCAGCAATGCAGTGTGCCAGTAGGGACGCCCCTCGAGCCCCATGAAGAGAAAGGCGGTCACGGTGTGGATCCCGATCGCGAACGGGATCGACAGGAAGATGATCGGGAGTACCAGTCGGTGGTTGTAGTCTCGACCGGTGAAGGCCATGAAGAGGATGTGGGTGACGATGAACCAGTTGATCAGGAAGTAACAGTTGAGGACCAGGATGTCCCAGGTCAGGAGTGAGTGCGGGAAATTCGGCGTCCCGAAGCCCGGCATCAGGTGCCAGACGAACTCCGGACGACCGAGATCGACCACGACGAAGAGCATGCACATGACGATGGCGGCAACCGAGAGAAGCTCGCCGACCAGCACGACGTCGCGGATCGGGCCCCAGTTGTAGACATAGGCGGGAATGACCAGGACGACCGCCGCTGCCGCCACCCCGACGAGAAACGCGAAGTTCCCGATGTAGAAGCCCCATGACACCTGATCGCGCATGTTCGAAGTGATCAGACCGTTCAGTGCCTGGTTCCCGTACGCGAACAGTCCTGCCGCCATGACCACGCCCAGAACGGCTAGCCAGATGTAGTAGCCGGCACCGCCGTGGGCCACGACTCGGATGCTTCCTCGTATGAACTGTGAAAACAGCCTCAGCGTATCCATCGGTCTAGCTCCGGCCCTCGGTTCCCCAGAAGTAGAAGAATTTCGGTTTGGTCTCGAGTTCGGCTTTCAGGACGAACGTCCTCTTGTGCTTCATCACGTATCGGATCTCGCTCTCCGGATCGAGCAGGTTCCCGAACTTGCGAGCCCCCACCGGACAGATCTCGTGGCAGGCGGGGTACCGGCCCTTACGCGTCCGTTGGATGCAGAACGTGCACTTCTCGACCACGCCTCGTTTCCGCGGCACGTTGCCGATGACGTGCATGTCGGGGTTGATGTCTTCTGCTGGGACGTTGGGTTCAGCCCAGTTGAAGTGACGTGCACCGTACGGGCATGCGGCCATGCAGTACCGGCAGCCGATGCACCAGTCGTAGTCGATCACGACGATGCCGTCGGGCTCCCGCCAGGTCGCACCGGTCGGACACACCTTGGAACACGGCGAGTCTTCGCAGTGCTGGCAGGCGATCGGGATGTAGAACTTGCCCTCGTCCGGGACCTCTTTGTGCTCGTAGTAGGGGTTACCGTCCTTGAGATCGATTCCCCTCAGAGCCTCGGAGCGCTCGAATTCGAGGACGCGAATCCATTGGATTTCGGGATCACGCGACTGGTTGTTCTCTTCCACACATGCGTGGACACAACGTCTGCAGCCGGTGCAACGCGAGATATCGAGGCCGTAGCCGTAGAGCACGCCGTCCATGGGGCCGATCGCAGAGACGCTCACGTCCTTGCCATACTTCTTCGAGTACTTCCGCGAGAGCCTCTTCACCAGGGCGTCCAGCTCTTCTTCCGAGAGCTCGCGGAAGTTCTTCTGGAAGAACGACTCCAGATCGAAGTCGAAGCCGCTCGCGACGGCGGGCGCGGCCACGATCGCTCCCGCTCCCACGGTCGCGGCAGTCTTGATGAAGTCGCGCCGGGAGCTGCCCGACGGCTCGGGGGCTTCACCCGCCTGCTTCACTCTTCGATTCCTAGGAGTCCCCATGCTGCTCTTCTCCCGAAATACGCGCTGGCTGGATGATCTCGTCTGGACGCTTCGGCCTGGGCTTGGGCTCGATGGTGCCGAAGGGCGGCGCGTGCGGTTCATGGCATTCCACGCAGGTCTGATACTCCTTGGGTCCGCGCCAATGCCCGGTCTGCTTCCCGTGCACGCCTGCGCGCCATTCGGGAAGCTTCTTCGCATGGCACTGGGTGCAGAGCTGCCACGAGTCCTCGAACTTCACCAGGGAGGAATCCGCCAGCCGCAGCCTGCCCGGGCGCTCGGGATCGTGGCAGTGGAGACACCAGAGGTTCCCGTGCGCGAGTTCCGTGTCCTCGTGCTCGTACTCGAGCTCCCGCGGAATCGGGCCTGTCTGCCGATCCGGGCTGGTGTGGCAATCCCGGCAGGGTAGATACTCGTCGTCGATCTCGGGCGCGGGTTTCATGACCGCAGGGCCGTCGGCGATCAGCGGGCGCGGGGGATAGTCGCGCGTAGTCTCGGGCTGATGCTCGAGGCGCACAGCCGAAAGCCCGACGATGACGACGACCGCAAGGCCGAGCGTGCCCCAGATCGTCGCCTGATTTCCGGGAAGCCGATCTTTGCCTGGGTCGTTCCCTGCACCCGGCACCTCAATCCACCTCTCCGTCTGCCAAGGGGTCGTAGCCCTCGGGAACGGGATGCACGATCTTCTTCACGGCCTGGTCGTAATCGAACCCCGCCTTGCCGCCGCCCGGCAGGCTGTAACGGCCCGGGTCCCAGGCCGGGCTCTCATCGTTGTGGCAGCGGGTACAGACCTCTGCGTTCTGCAGAACCAACCCCTTGGAGACGGCGAGATCGCGGTCGATCATCACCTTCTTCTTGCGAAAATCCTTGCCGGCGCCGTGGCAGGCCTCGCACTGCACACCCGCCGTGCGGTCGAACTTCCTCGAGACCATCTTGTCCGGGACGCCGTAGGCCGTGGAATGGCACTTGACGCACTTCTCGTCTGCCTGGGGGTCGTCGACGCCGGCTTCGGCTCCCCACTTCTTGGCCTTGTCGGTCGCAAGCGTCCCGAACGCCTTGGCGTGCGTGGAGTCGAGCCAGACGCCGTACTGGTTGCCGATCGGCTCCTTCTCATGACACGTCTTGCACTTGTGGTTTCCGGCGAACTTGTGCACGACGGGCACCGAAGACGCTCCCGGAATCCCGTCCGCGGCGGACGTAGCCGGGAGCGCCGGCGCGAGCACGACGACAGAGCTGCCGATGGTGAGCAAGCCACGGATGGCGCGTCCCAGACGAATTGAGGAACCTTCGGGTATCATCTGCAGATCTCGCTTCTTTCAGACGCGCCGGGCGCGAACAACGGGCTCCCATCAGTAGATGTCGTTGACCGTGTTGTAGACGTTCCATTTGCCGGTCGGCGTGACGAGCCAGTCGCCCTTGATCCGCTGCTTCTCCTTCAGAGTTTTGTCGTCATAGATGATGAGTTCACCCTTCTTGTCCCACACCGCAGCCCAGACCTCGTCGCCAGCCTTGTTGTATTCGAAGTGGACGACCTTGCCGTGATCGGCAGCCCTCCAGCAATTCGGACCGGCGGCGAAGTCGTCCTTCTTGAATACGCAGATCTCCTGGTTGACCCCCTCCTCCTTGGACAGGGTGGAGTCGGTCCAGACGTGGTTGCTCTTGGGATGGGTCTTCAGGAAGAGACCCGGGCCCGCCGTCTCCTCTTCCCGCACCACCTTCCAGGCGTGCTCGGGGTGACCCTCGGGATCGGATCCATAGACCGCGATCAATCCCTCACCCAGATGCGTCGTCGCGCTGACGGGGCCGTACTCGGGATCGACCCAGTTCGCTCCCCGTCCGGGATGCGGCTTGACGCCCGTCTCGAACTTCGTGACGAACTTCCTCTTCTTGGTATCGACCACCACGATCTGATCACGCATGTTGGCGGCGATTAGCAGGTAGCGTCCGGTCGCGTCGAAGCCGCCGTCGTGCAGGAATCGCTCGGTCGCGATCTGGGTCATCGACAGGTTGTCGAGATCGGAGTAATCCACAAGCCAGACCAGCCCCGTCTCCTTGATCGCGACCACCCACTCGGGAGCATGGTGCGAGGCCACGATCGTCGCGACCCGCGGCTCCGGGTGATACTCGTTGGTGTCGTAGGTGGAGGATCGCGTCGAGATCACCTTGATCGGCTCCAGAGTCTTCCCGTCGACGACCACCATCTGCGGCGGCCAGTAGCAGCCCACCACCGCGTACTTGTCGACAAAATCGCCCTTCGGTCCCTTGTACTTCGACACGTCCACGGAGCGAGCATCGAGGCAGACCCGCGATTCGGCCACGACTCTCGGCTTCTCCTCCCAGAGGTCGATCAGGTTGAGCTTGCCGTCACGCCCCACGGTGTAGAAGTAACGGCCGGTCGCGGAGGCACGGAAGATGTGGACCGCATGCCCGCTATCCATGACGCTGATCAGCTTCTTGGTGTCCCCGTCGACGATCGCCGCCTGGCCGGCGTCGCGCAGGATGACTCCAAAGTGATTGTCGATGTTTCGCCCGTGCTGCGGCTTCGTGGGGCGATCCGCGACGGGGACGTGGACCTTGTGGGTAGCCTTCATGGCCTTCAGCCCCATCTCCGGCGGAATCGGAGCGGGCAGCTGCACGAACTTGGCCATCAGGGTCGACTCTGCAGCGGTGAGCTCGCCGGTTCGGCCCCATCCGGGCATCCCTGCATCGGTGCCATTGAAGATGGAGTCCTCCAGCTCCGCGAATTTCCTCTTGAGCATCTTCTCGGCCGTGATGTTCGGGCCGGTGGCCCCCTTGCGAAGGGCCCCATGGCATCCCGAGCAGCGATCGAAGTAGATGAACTGCGCCCTCTCGTTCTCTTCCTTGCTCAGCTCGGGGGCCGCCCCTGCGAGGGGGGCGCCCAGCAGCGCCGCGAGCAGGATCGCCGAGCCGGCTGAGAGAACCCACCGGAGTCGCGGTGACCCGTTGCGTCGGCTTTGCGACTGCGAGAATGCTCGAATCGATGTGTTGATCCGCTTCATCGTCCCTGCTCCTCCTTGATCGGTCCGCCGGGTGCGCGACAAACAGTGTCGGCACCATTCCGGCTCCATACCAATCCCTGGTACTAAGACGTTTCGCAGCGTTGAGGCCCTTGCTCAATGCAGCAGATCGTTGCGTCACTGGCTGATCGCTGCTCGGAGGGTCGTCCTGCCAACACGCGGATCGACACGGCGCCGATCCCTGCTCAGGATGAGGGAGCAGACGACCCGCTGAGCAGTGGGGAGGGCCCACCATGAGGATACGGGGATGGGAGCAACCGCCAGCGGATTCGACGAGCTGCCGGAAGGGACTCGGAGGAATGCTCCCCCGGGGAATCCTCGACGGATGGGGCGCTCTATCGGGGAGGGTACTTGCGAAGCTTGCGCTGGAGGCTCTGGCGGTGGAGGCCGAGACGACGCGCAGCCTCGCTGATGTTTCCATCGCATTCCGCCAGGACGTATTCGATGTACTCGCGCTCGTGACGGGCGAGGCTCGGAAAATCCAGCGCATCGGAGGGATCCTCTCCCTCGTCACACTCGGCCTCGCTCTCCTCGTCGACACCGATTCCCAGGGAGTGCTCGATCGTCTCGATGCTCACCGGCTTGGTCAGATAATTGTCCGCCCCATCCTTCGTGGCCTGCACGGCCGTGGCGATGCTCCCGTACCCGGTCAAGACGACGACCTTTGCGCCCGGGCTGCTCTCCTTGATGATCGGGATCGCGTCGAGCCCACTGTCCCCACGCAGGCGCAGGTCTACGACCGCGTAGGAGACGGGTGTATCGCAGATCTGGCGGAGTTCCCTCAGGCTGCTGGCGATCCGGACATCGTAGTCGCGATCCCGGAACTCGGCGGCCAACGTCTCCGCGAATCGTTCGTCATCTTCCACGATGAGTAACTTGCGCCGATCACGGGTCATTGCTGCGGGGCCTCATTCGGAGAACACGGACGATAAGGAAATCCTGGCGACCGCCCCGCGTTCGCTGCGATCCTCCATGTGGAAGGAGCCCCCGATCGCCTCGATCAAGGTGTGGACGAAGTAGAGGCCGAGACCGACTCCGTCCGGCTTCGTGGTGAGAAAGGGCTGACCGATGTGAGCGCGAACGATCTCCGGCCAGCCCTCGCCGCGGTCGAGGACCGAGACGTCGACGCGTTCGGGCGTGCTCTCCACGACGACGTCGACTGGCTTTTCGGGGCCGGCGGACTCCACGGCGTTGTCGATCAGATAGATCAGCGCCTGGGAGAAGGCCACCTGGGGTAGCAGGGCCCGGAGCGATGCGTAGCCCTTCACATGGACCCGAATCGACGTTTCCGGATGGGCCTCGGACAAGCTCGAGCATACGCGCTCGACGAACTCCCCCACGTCGAACGCCTGCAGGTCGAGCTTCTCGGGCCGCAGCGGTGCTCCGGCCATGCGCCGGAGGATGTCATCGCAGCGCTCGAGTGAATCGACGGCGGCGGCGAGATCGCTGTTGGACTGGAGCTGCTCCTTGCGCCCCAGTCGATTGAGCCTGAGCTGTGCGGTATTCAGCGGCGTCGCGAACTCGTGCGACAATCCAGCTGCCAGGGCGCCCACAGCCCGCAGCCGATCGATGCGGGTGCTGTGCTCCCGCGCCTGAGTCGAGGCCTCGCGGAGGGAATCGAGGGTCGACGAGAGCCATATGGTGAGAATCCAGAAGACCAGAGCCACCAATACCTGTGCAGGAAAGAGATTCCTCAGCGGGAGTTCCATCTTCTCGAGCGCCGGCGGGACCTGGGAGAAGAACTGCAGAACGATCAAGCAGCTGATGATGAAGGCAAACAGCACGGAGCTCTGTCTCCTCCCGAGCAGCAGCGCGCCGATGCCCGCGTGAACGAAGAGGAGAGGAATCAACGGATTCCGAGCGCCACCGGTCAGGGCGAGCAGCGCCGAAAGCCCGACGATGTCGAGGACGAGCTGAGTCAGCAATGCGTAGCGACCCGCGACGAACCGGGAGTTCTGCTGGAGCCCCCTCCATGTGACCGTGTTCAAGATCGCCATCGTGGCGATGGTTCCGTCCATGTGACCGTGTTCAAGATCGCCATCGTGGCGATGGTTCCGGTGAAGCTCGGGAGAAACCGAGGCTCAAGGAAGCCGAAGGCCAGGCCCGGAACGATGCAGAACGCCTGTCCGGAGAGGGCGACCCAACGGAGCCGCATCACCCAGGTGAGCTTGGCGACCTCCCCCGAGGCCCCCGCCGCGAGGGGAGGCAGGAAGAAGCTTAGAAGGGCGCTCCGCACGGGAGGAGACGATAGCCGAACCGAGGAGCCTTCGAGGGATCCAGCACGCTCCACGCGCCGGGAGATCGGAGCACCGGATCGACGGACGGCTCGAGGGCGATGCTCGTCGCGACCTCGAGCCGTCACATGGCCTGCACCCTCGAGCCAATCGTCCGTCATGCCGATCCCGCTCCGAGTCCCCTGGGCCTCGGCTTACCCGATGAGCCCTGGGGTCGTTCCTCGTCGCAGCACCTCCGCGATACCCAGGTGGGGGAGCGCCCCCTGGACTCGTCCCGGCCTCGTGCCGCGCTTCGGCGAGTGCGTCACGCTACGGGTTGATCGGCCCAGGCTTCTTGATCTGCTCGAGCAGATCGTTGTCCCACTCTCCCTCGACCACGACGTGCGCAGCCGCGCCCTTCATGACCGCGTCGATGAGATTGTGGTTCAGGTACACGTAGAGGCCGGGCTGCTTGAAGGTGTAGAGCGCGGCGCCGGCGGAGCCCCCGGGGATGAACCAGGTTTCCAGGTTGGTATCCGGCGGGTCTGCAAACGAGCCGCCCTGCCAGACATGGTCGCCGTGGCCGCCGATCAGGTGCGGGCGCGTATCGCGGTTTGCCTGCGAGTGGATGAAGAGCACCGTCTCGCCCACCTTCGCAGTGAGTGAGTTGTCGCCCGTCAACGCACCCACCGCACCGTTGAAGACGACATGGCTCGGCTCGTTGGTCCTCATGACCTCCAGGGTCTCGGCCATCGCGGTCAAGGCCGAGTCGTACTTCTTGAAGCCGCTGCCTCTGTCCTCCTTCACGTAGAAGTCCTGCTCACCAACGTAGTAGGCCTTGTCGTAGCTGAGCGCGTTCCCGTCGCGGTCCTTGAGACCGTCGCGCGGGAGCACCATGATGGCGCCGTTCATGCCCGCGACCACGTGGTAGGGGATCATCACCCCGCCCGGGGCACAGTGATAGACGAACACGCCCGGCTTGGTCGCCTTGAAGCGGATCGTCGCCGATTCACCCGGGTTGACCAGCGTCATGCCGGCCCCGCCCAAAGCACCGGTCACCGCATGGAGATCGATGTTGTGGCTCATGATGTTCGACAGCGTGCTGCCATCCCAGTGCCGGGTATCGTCGACGCTGTCGGCGCGATTCCGCGGGTTGACGACCGTGAGCTCGACGTAGTCGCCTTCGTGGACGACGATGATCGGCGCCGGCACGCTGCCCTGGAAGGTCAGCGCATTGACTTCGGTCCCGGCGTTGTCGATCACCAGCTTCCGCTCTTCCACCACGAGGCGCACCTCGACGATCTTCGGGCCGCCCTCGGCGGTGATGGAGTGCTTCGGGAGGAACGGAGGCTTCACGAGCTCCTGCTTCACTCGCTCCAGGCCTTGCGCCTTCGACGGCTTGTCTGCGTGCGCGGGGAGCACCACCATTGCGAGAATCACCACCAGTAGTGCGTAAGCTGTCCGTTTCAATGTTCAATCCTCCATCGAGTTCTGGGCGTCATGCCTGGTCATAGATCCAGGGTGTTCGCCCTGGTCGAGATTGGTCATAGATCCAGGGTGTTCGCCCTGGTCGAGATTGGTCATAGATCCAGGGTGTTCACCGTGGTCGAGATCTGATCGAACTCCGGACTCCGGTTCAGGAGTTCCCTCACTCAACAGCGCCAATACGGCTTGCTCCATCTCGTCGAGAGGCGACCCCGTGAAGAAGAACGCCCGGGTTCGGCCGGCCTTGTCGAGCAGATAGATCTGCTGAGAGTGTGAGTACAGAAAGGCTTCCTTCACGAGCGCCTTCGAGCGGTTGTGCTCCGTAGTCACCTTCATGCCGTGGCTCGCGTCGTGCTTCACCATGTAGAGCGCGGCGATCCGGTCCATCGCCTCCTGGCTGCCCGTCACGCCGATGAAGCGGTCATCGAAACGTGCGAGATACTCTCGGAGATGTTCAGCGGTGTCGTTGTCGGGGTCGACCGTGACGAGCAGAACCTGCACATCCCCTGCCCTCGGCCCGAGCCTCCGAGTCAGCGAGCCGAGGCGCGAGAGCGTCGCGGGGCAGACATCCTGGCAGCTCGTGTACCCGAAGAACAGCAACACGGGCTTGCCCGCGAACTCGGACAGTCGGACCTCGCGCCCGAGGCTGCTCTGTGCGGCGAACTCGCCGCCGATCCCGTCGTGGATGGGCAGCGTCTTGGCCGCGCTCGTCTGGCCGGCCCCCGGGATCAAGAGCACGGAGAAGACGCTCAGTAGGACGATGATTCTTGCTTCCATGGCGAGACGCTCTTTAATAGCAGACGATCCGAGGCCCGGTCCCCGGAAAGGCCAGCAGCGGGCGTTCGTCGATTCGAAGGATCACGGGCGCCTCGCCCTGGGCGTTTCGAACCAGCCAGGCGTGCTCTCGGCGCGCAATGTGAGGGATTCCCTCGGCATCCACGGCTCGTCTCTCGAACTCGAACCGGGCCCGATGGAGGCCTTCACCAGCGGGCTCTACAGCGATCGAGTCGATCCGGTACGTGAGATCGAGGTGCGTGGAGCGGAGCTTGGCGCGCCACGCTTCGAGCTCGGGCAGGCGCTGAAGGCTCCCGCCGATCAGCGAGAGTTCGAACGAGGGCTCGGCCAGAAAGCCTTCCAGATCGCGCGCTTCGAGGGGGGCGCTTGCGAGCGTGGCAAACCAGTCATGGACCAGCGTCGAGATGCGCTGTTCCGCGCCACGGGGTGTCGACGCAGCAAGGGTTGGGGCGAGGCTGGCGCTCGAATCGGTCGCACAGCTCGGAAGCACCGAGCCGAGCAGCGCAAGCAGGACGGTCCAGCGCCAGCGCGGCGCGACCCGCACCGTTCCGCGATCGGTCGGAACTCTCGGATCGAGGAGTCGTTCCCATTGGCGATCCGTCCCTCGCATGGCGGGTAACTACAGTACTAGATCGGGCGCTGAATCGGCCGTTTGACGGGCGGGCGGCATCTCGAGGATGCAAGGGGAGCCATCGAGCGAGCCCTCGGAGGCTTCCCAGCCCGCCGACTCGACTCCAACGCCCTGGAACGGCTCCTGTTTTGGGGGGGATCGGCCGTATGACGGATGTGTCGAGGCCCCCCGTGTGGTCTCCTGACACAATGCGCTCGACAGGCTCGCGCTCGAACTCGGGGCAGACCCACGGTACGCGCCGGCACCCTTCGCATGAGGTGCCCCGAACGGCCCTGGGGCGAGTTCGTGAGCGCTCCATCCGTCTGGCTTCCGGCGCACAGGAAGAGCACGAGAAGTGGCAGTTGAGCACCAGCGACGAACCGGAGAAGACCCTTCGATGCCGACCATGATCACTGACGAATGCGTCAACTGCGGCGCCTGTCTGCTCAGCTGCCCCAACGATGGCATCAGCAAGGGCCAACACAAGGTCCTGCTCGACGCCACTCTCTGTACGGAGTGCGTGGGCTTCTTCTCCTCCGAACGGTGTGCCGCGGTGTGCCCGATCGAGGGCGCCTGTGTCGCCGATCCCGAAAACGTGGAGACGGAAGAAGCTCTGTTTGCGCGCGCCGTGCGAATCCACGCCAGAGCCCCCAAACCGCCCATTCTCTCGCCCAAGACCTCCCACTTCCGGGCGGCCGACGCTCCGAGCTGGTGGCAACGGTTGGTTCCGTCGCTCACGAATCCGCGCCAGGAGGTGGTTGAGGTCGAGGATGCCTAGCTCTCCGGCAATCCGGAACGCCCGCGCGCCTTTCTCGGACAGATGAGTCCCGCGAGCCAGGAGGCGACTGCCGGAGCCCAGCGGAAGGCGGCTGCCTGGTCAATCTCTCCACCGAAGTGGGGCAACCTCAGATGTCCGACTACTTGATCGGAGCGGCTAACATCCTGGGCGGCATGTTCTTCCACGCCCTGATCAACGGCCAGATCAGTCGGACCGAGTCGAGTCTCGAGTACTGGTCGAACTGGCGCGACCAGCACCCATCATTCAGCCAGTACGGCCCTCCTTTTCTGATCGCGTTCGGAACCATTCGAATCGCGGTCGGACTGCTGGGCTGACTCGTCGTGGCAATGCACCTCCAACCGCTTCGGAGAACCCTGCCCGGGTTGCTGAAGGACCCGTTCGCTCTCGATCTAGGCATCGAGTTCCTGCACGGCATCATCGACACGCCGATGATGAGACTGGCTTTCCGTCAAATGCTCATCGGTGTCGATGCATCGGAGCGTGTGTACCTGGAGTCGCTGACTCGCACGCCGATCGACCACCACGCGCTGGCAAGTCTGCCGGAGACCACGCTCGGCGGAGCCTACAGTCGGTTCTTCACGACTCATGGCTTCGACCCGGACTTCCACGCCAAGGTGTACCCGGACTGCCTCGAAGACTTGGAGCGAAACTGGGTCTTCGCGCGCTTCGCACGGCTGCACGACCTGCACCACGTCATGCTCGGCATCGGCGTGACCCCTCAAGAAGAGATCGCGCTGCACCTGTTCTTGTTCGTCAACACACGGGACCCGGTGTCGACCGTGTTCACGACAGGATTGCCGTATCTGGCGGCCCGCTATCTGAGGCTGCGCCGGATCTGGGTCGAGAGTCGCAGCCTCGTCAAGGCCGCGCGAACGCTACCGAACATGTTCCGCTTCCCCTATGAGGAAGTCATGGCTGAGCCGCTCGTCGACCTCCGTGCGCGAGTCGGATTGCCGGCAGGCGGTTGCGCGGCGGTCTGGTGAAGCGGACCTCACCCGGTGTGGTGCCAGGACCCGTCGCAGCCCGAAGAGCTCGAGAGCTCCCACCTCAAAAGTAGAGGGAGAAGTAGAGGACGGGCCAGACGCCCACCACGAAGTACCAGAAAATGCGAGCGGTCTTGAAGGTGCCGCTGGTCAGGGATCCCCGCGGCCCGTCGTCGTCGTGGACAGGCTTCAGGCGCCGCCAGACGATGCCCAGGAAGATCAGGCCGCCCACGACATGGGCGCCGTGCATTCCCGCGACGAGATAGAAGAAGTGGCCATGCTGGCTCGAGGTCAGGCTCAGCCCCTGGCCGATCAGGCCGACCCATACGACGCCCTGGAAGAATACGAAGAAGGCGCCCAGCAGGATGGCGGTGAAGAGGAGAGGGCCGATCCGGGCCTCCCGCTTCTCCCACATGCGAGCCGACCGGAAGACCAGGGCGCCGCTGAGCAGCAGGGCCGCGGTATTGATGGCCGTCTCCCCCGGCGGGAACCATGGCTGTCCGGCCGGTGGCCACTCGCCACCTGCGGCCGTCCGCGTGAGCATGAAGATGCCCACCATGCCGGTGAACAACATCGCGTCGAAGATCAAGAAGATGAGCATCGCGACGATGCCCTTTTCGGGGAACGCCTTCCGCGCGCGTCGACTCGGGTCGAGCGCGATGATGTTCCGACCGCTCACGGGAGAGACTCCTGCGCGGGCTGAACCGCCCCGGAGTCTCGGGAGCACCCGGGGCGGCTCGAAGTGACACGAGCGGGCGACCCAGCTCCGATCGCGATCCCAGCGCCCGGGCTGGAGCAGGGTCGCTGTTCCGCGTATGAGCTCCGCATCTCAGGGAGTCAGGTCGCCGTCGTTGCGGTCCTGGTTCTCGTGCGGCAGCTGGGCCTGCCCGGTTTGGACGGAGCGCAGCTTCTTGCGCATGCGCCAGCGCCGCCAGCGGCGTCTGAGGGCGCTCGAGGAAGCGGCCCGCGAGGCAGCGGTACCCGAGGAGGGCATTTCCTCGACCACGCCATGGCGGCGCAGGTAGAGCCAGCCCAGCAAGACGCCGCCCAGGTGGCCGACGTGACTGATGCCGCCCTCGGATCCGCCCATCATGATCGTCATGCCGAGGAGCAGCGGGATCAGCCAGATGGCGCGAAAGCTCACCGGCGGGAAGATCAGCATGATGCGACGATCCGGCCACATCAACGAGTACGCCAGCACGACGGCATAGATCGAGCCCGATGCGCCCACCGTGTACGTGTCCAGTACGTCGACGTCCGTGCCCGAGAAGAGCAGCGTCGCGAACGGCCAGCTGGCGATGATGAAGCCGGCGCCGACACCGCATAGCAGGTAGAAACGGAGGAAGCGTCTCGTCCCCCAGACCAGGGCGACCTCTGACCCGAACATCCACAGCGCGAAGCAGTTCATCCCGATGTGCGCGAAGCCGCCATGCATCCACATGTAGGTGAAAGGCTGCCAGAGGTAGCCCCCGTTCCACACGGCGCTGGGCTGCACGGCAGCCAGATCAGAGACGCTCTGTGGGACGACCAGCTGCGCAATGAAGACCACCAGGTTCGCGATCATCAGCTGCTTGATGATCTTCGGGGTCTCCGGCGGTCCAAAGCGCATGGACTGCTGTCCGTACACCGTTTCGTGTCTCCCTGTCACCCACACGAAACGTGTGGATCAGTATTCATTCGCGAGGCCATCGACCGATGGGGTTCCGATACGATGCAACCCGGTCACGCGCCTGCACGAAGGACGCGCGAACTCCCGCGGTGCAGATACAGGCTATTTTTTCCAAGTCCCTGCGTCAAATCGATAGCCCGCGCGACCTGGGTTTTGCATCGACCCCGGCACTAGGGGACGTTGCCGAAACACAGCTCGTCTCTCTCATCATCCGATCGACGTCACGGTGAAGGCACCCCTCCCACGCACAGGCCCGAGGTGTGCAGAGGCACCATGAGCACTCTGGCTTCGGTCGGGAAGGAGGCGCTGGGTGCGATGCTCGCCGGTGGGTGGCGTTCTATCCAGCAGCAGAGGAACGACCCGGATCCCTCAGCTCAGGTATCCGAAACGGAAGCCCAAGGCCACGAGAGCGGCGCGCGTCCTGACGCCGAGCTTGGCCCGCATCTTCTCTACGTGGGTACGCACCGTCGACTCGCTGACGTCCAGCTTCTTCGCCACGGCCTGGGTCTCGTCACCATCAGCGAGAAGCGAAAGGACGTCCTGTTCGCGGGCGGTCAAGAGCTGAAACTCGTCGGGATCGTGCTCTGCACCGCGGTCGAGCACGCAGATGACGGTGTCGTCCACCGGCACGCAGGTGAGGCGATGCTCTCTTCCGGCGAGCTTGAGATCCGCCCGCTGCGAGCGCTCCAGCCCTTTGGCCAGCAGACGCCTCACACAGTGCGGCTGGCACGGAAGCCCCTCGGCGTCCTCCAGCCCGCCAACCACGTTCCAGCACAGTCTTCCGGTCCCCTGGCCCATCAAGCGACGGGCCGGAGCATTCTGTGTGACGAGCGTGCCGTCCTTGCGGGCGACGACGACAGCGGGGATTGCAGCGGCCATCCGAACTCCTCCGAACGAGGCAAAAGAGACATCCAGGCACAGCGCCGGTGTCCCTTCGATTATGATTAGCCCGCTCTCCAGCCAGCCGGTATGACCGCGCTCATAGCTCCTCGCGGTCGATCGTAGGGCTTTGGACGCAGCTCAACCGGAGCCGCTTGCGCCTGTGACATGGAGTCACACATAGAGCGCAGAGGGCCTCTCGCCCTTCAAGGCCGAGGTTGCCATGGACGCGATGCGCCGTCTCGAGATCCCAGGCCTTCTCATCGCTGGCGGGCAGGGTCGCTTCGGCGGGGCGCGGCGAAATCGCTCGAATCCGTCTCGACCGCGACCCGCGCGAATCGCGCGAATCGGCGAGGCTGCCATGGCGCTCGCCGCGGGTTCTCCGAAAGCGGCTGGAGCGCGGCGAGGCCGCCTCCCGATCTATCCCGGCCTTCCATCGGGCCGCGGCTCCGTGAGGATGTGCCAGTAGCGAACAGCGAAGAGCCCGAATGCGGCCGCCCATGCGATCCCGCTCACCAGCAGAAGGGCGCGCTGCCCGTCCCCGCCAACGAACGGCGCTGCCACTCGCGCAAGCGTGCCCGCGTGAACCAGCCCGTAGCACCAGACGACGTGATCGGGCAGCTCGAGGGGACGCCCGGTGTGACCGAGGCCGACCCGTGTCATCACGGCGAGGATCGTGGCTCCCATCGCTCCCGCAGTCAGTGCGTGCAGGCCCGCTGCAGCCGGAATTGGCGCACCGAGATCGCTGGCTCCGACCAGGAGCAGCCCGACGACGACCCAGGCGGATCCCGCGTGGAGCGACCAGAGGAGAGGGTCCGATCGCGTGTGCCACGGCTGCCAGCCGGCCAGCCGAACGGCCCCGGCGAGGCCGGCAATCGCAGCGAGGATCCCGGTCGTCGGCGTTCGTGCGCTCACGAGACTCACGAACGCCAACATCCCCGCCGCTCCGATCACCAGCGCGTTCAGCCAGGGCCACGATCGGACCGGGCGGTCGATGCCGCTGCGCCGGAAGGCATTCTGGGTGAATGGGGGAGTGATGCGGCCGCCGATCACGAGGATCAGGACGACGACCCCATCGACTGCGAACCGCAGCGCTCGTCCCGCGACACCCGAGGTGAGGTCGAGGGCCTCGGCGTGCATCACGCCATTGGCCGTCGCCAGCACGACCAGGATGCCCACAATGGCGTAGTTCCTACGCTGCCCCGAGCCCCAGAGCGTACGGACCAGCACCAACGCGACCGCGGGGAGGAAGGCGATGTCGACCGCGGCGACGAGCGAAACCGGCAGAGCCCCCGCCATCGCGAAAGCGAGCCGCCCCGCGACCCAGAGCGCGAGCAGCGCGGCCAGCGGCCGGCCCGAAAGTGCCGGCCCTCCCGTCCACACGGGTGACGCCGTGAGCAGGAAGCCGGTGATCGCCGCGGCGGCGAAGCCGAACATCAGCTCGTGCCCGTGCCACCACGTCGGAAGCAGCCACCCCGGTGCGGGGACGGCACCGAGCCAGATTCCCGTCCACCAGGGAATCACGAGCGCTCCGTAGAGCGCGGCGGCCAGAAAGAACGGCCGGAAGGCACGGCCCCACAGCCCGAACGCCTCCGACGTCGAGTGGCCCGGGGCGTCGAGGACCTGGATCGCTGCGGCCTGATGCGGGATCGAGTGGGCATCGGTCCCATCGAGAGCGTGCGCCACCGCGGAGACGACCTCCGCCGGAGGTCGTTGCCGCAGCACGTGGACCAGGAGATGTGCGATCGAGGCCGCCGTCAGGATGAGCCCCAGCCCAGCGAGCCTGCAGAGCAGATCGGAGACCGTGAAGATGGCCGCGATGCCGAGGAGCAACGAGGAGAGGTGGAGCGCGAGCCCTCGGTGAATGAACGCGTCGGGGGACAGCTTTCGGACCGAGGGGACGGGCATCCGGCCCACCACGGGTGCGAAGCGATGCAACCAGACCAGAAAGGGCACGATGCGCGTGAGCATCCCGTGCATGATCATGCCGACCCAGCCCCAGAGCGCGAGCCACCCGAAGAGGACATCCCAGTGCGGTGCGTCCAACGACCAGGCGGCGATGGCGGCTAGCGCGGTGAGCGGAGCCATCAGCAGACCGGCCTGCCAGAAGTACAGGCTCGGGTCGACGCGCTTGCGGCGCCTCTTCGAGAGGCTCCAGGCGCTGACGGCCGGATGCAGCACCCAGACCGCGAGGATGCCGGGCGTGGCGGCCGCCGCGACGGCGGGCTCGAGGGGGGGGCCGCCCTCGCCGAGCAGACCGAGGTAGTCGATGCCGAGGATGATCACGGGCCCGACGGCACCGACGACCACGAGGATCTGAACCGTCCACTTGATCACACCAGGCGGGTGCGGCGCGAGATAGAACATGGGCAGCACCTGCCACGAGACCGCCGCAAGCAGCCCCCCCACCCAGCCAACGAGCGCCACGCTGAGGTGTGCCTGGCTCCAGAGCAATCGGGAGCCAGGGAAGGCCATGCCGCTGAAGCCGTGAGCCATCCAGATGCCCGCGACGGCCGCGAAAAAGAAGAAAGCGATGGCCGCGCGAAATCCGAAGACCGTCTCGTTCAGGGACGGCGCCCTGAACAACGCGATTCCGACGGGTACCACGAAGAGACCGACGGCGAAGGTCAGTATTGCGATCGCCACGAAGACGATCGACGGGTTCCCGCTCGCGATGCCCCAGCAGAAGCCGGCAACGCCGAGCGTGAAGAGCGCATACACGCCGTAGGCCGATCGCGGCCAAGGGATGGAGCTTCCAACGACCACCGCAGTCATCTGATACGTCGCGCCCAGCATCACCATGGAGATGAAGCCGAGGGTGCCGAGGTGGGTCACGGCGAGCGTGAGTGGAGCCCAGCGGCTCGTCAGCACGTCGGCTCCGCCAAGGAGCACCGTGGCGCCCGCCGCTGCGAGGGCCAGCGGCGCGGTCAGGAAGAACAAGACGGGAACCGCGAGCGGCGGCGCGTCCTGGAGGCTCAAGCGGCCGGTGTCCATACTCAGCCGCGCCGTCCGACCCAGACGAGCCCGCTTGCGTCCGCTGCCTCGACCGCCTCCCAGTCGAGTTCCCGGCGATCGAGCTGCGCCAACAGCGGCCGAGGGAAGCAAGGCGTGCGGGCGATCAGCGCCTCGCCGGGCCGCAGCTCGGCCGCCTCGGCGAGGACCCGTTCCATCGGAAGGGGGGCCTCGAGGTCGCACAGGTCCAGCAACTCGCCTCCGCCCGGAGGCTGGAGCAGCAGCATCCAACGGTGGCGCGCAATCTTCTGGAGCTGGGCATGGGCGCCGCGCTCGGCGAGCTCATCGAGAACATCCGAAGGATCGAAGCCGAGTTCGAGTTCGAGAATGCAGCCCTCGCGGAGCGTCGTCAGTTGCTGCATGACGAACGCGTGAGCCGATTCGGGCGTGCGGTCGTCGAAGCGGGAATGGCAGATCCGCTCGCCGTCCGAATCTCCGTCCAACCGGTTCTGCATCGATGTGCTGCGCGCCTTGACTCTGCCTTGGTGAGCCATGCTGGCAGCCTACTTAGCACACTGCTACGAAGGCACGCTCCGGGGCTGCCCATGCTCCCGGGATCCGCGCCACCAAGAGGAAGCCGCCCGATGTCCGATGCCAGCCTGAGCCTGAAGGAGTTCTTCACCCACGACCACCGCCGCTGCGACGAACGGTGGGCCGAGGTCGAGGCCGCCGCACAGGCCGGCGAACGGGAGGTCGAGAAGGAGAAGTGGCGCGAGTTCCAGAGCCAGATGCTGCGGCATCTCCGGATGGAGGAGGAGGTGATGTTCCCGGCATTCGAGCAGGCCAGCGGCATGACCGGCGGCGGCCCCACCTTCGTGATGCGCTCCGAGCATGAGCAGATGCGCGGGCTCATCGCGCAGATGAGTGCAGCCGCGGACGGGGGCGATTACGACGAACTCGTCGACCTGGGAGATACGCTGTTGATGCTGATTCAACAGCACAACCAGAAAGAAGAGCAGATGCTCTACCCCATGGCGGAGCAGACCCTCACGGCCGATTGGTCAAAGATCCGCGAGAAGCTGATCGAGTACTGAGACCTGGCAGTCGGTCGAAAATAATCGAGCATTGAGACCCGGCAGTCGGTCGAAAAGCCCTCGCGAGCGCCGCGGAGCCCACCCTTGTCTGCGGGAGCCGCGCTCGGCGACGGCCTCGAGGGTCGAGTCTCGGTTGAACCGCGGCGGCCCGTGGATCACGGGCCCGGCGTCCTGGCTCTCGCGGTCAGAGCGATGGAGACGCCGCCGGATCGTCACTTCGAGGGCGGTCGCCGGGATCCCCGCCCGGCCCTGTCTGCTTGCGGCTCTCGAGGATCTTCGAAAACTCCCAGCCACGACCGGAGTCCTGATACAGCCAGATGTCTTCATAGACCTCTTCACTATCGGGCTTTCGATAGGAGATATGACAGCGGACAGTTTCTCGAGATCCTTCGGAAGGACCATGATCCAAGATCTCGTAACCGGGAAACCGGTTCAAGAAATCCGTTCTCACCTGGTTATTGCAGGGATCCTTGATGAAGACGAAGTAGAGACCGATTCCGAGGATCAGAAACATGAACGCGTAGTATTTCAACATCGATGACACCCACTATCGTGTGTAGGAATCGCCAGATCCCCTTTTTGCCTTCGGACTTCGATGGACAGGTTTACCAAACATTGGCCTTCGCGCCGCATTGCCAGGAGTCGGGCAAGCCCCTCCGTCCTCTGAGCCATGTACAGACGGGTTGGCTCGATCCCGAAGGGTTGGAGAAGCTCCGGCAAGCTGACCTTCTGGGCCGACGCCTCTCGCCGCCCGCTCGGCTGCGCTGGCTCGAACGCATGATACGCTTCGGGAGCGAGCGATGAGGGAGGCCGGGATGTCGATGGAAGACGGGAAGGACGAGCGGAAGACGGGTTTGGCAAGGCTCGAGGAGTACGCCATCGGGGTGCTCTACTCGTTCATCGAACGCCCGGCCGACAGCTGGCAGTTCTGGGTAAAGGTCACCGTGGTCATGTTTCTTTTGAACGCCGGCCCGGCGATCGCGATCTACCTCTTCTTCCGGGGCCGCGATCTCGGTTACCTCGAGTGAGCGGTAGCCTCGATGGATTTGCCCCTGCCCACGCGCAGGTCGGTTTGTCGTCCTGACTTGCTCTACTGGCCCCCGGCGGTCTGGACGAGAATCCGCCCGTCCTTGATGGTGACGCCGTAGGTCCCGAGCTTGTCGCTTCCCATGCTCGCCAGCAGCCAGGGAGGTTTCACGCGGGTGCCGTCCGCAACGCTGTAGCAGGCGCCGTGGAAGCGGCACTTGAGGGTCTCTCCATCCCACTTGCCGGTGCTCAGCGGGAGCTTCATGTGGGGGCACCTCGGCTCGACGGCCCAGACTTCGTTCCCCTTGCGAAGCAGAAGGACCTTCTCCTCACCGATGGAGACGACCTTCTTGCCCCCGTCCGCGATGTCCGTCAGAGCGCACGCATCGTGTTCCATGGATTCTCCTTCACTCGAAAACTCGTGTGCATCGAGGATGCTCATGCAGATCAAGGACAGAGGAACAGGACCGCGACTTCTCGCAGGAATGCCCCTGGCCACGAGGCCGTTGGCTCGTCATAGCACGACTGCCATCTTTTGCAGGCTCTTTCGTTTGCCTCCAAGCCTTTCTCCTCGTCGCGTCGGCGGTTTCCCAGCGCAAGGCCCGTTGAATCGTCTCGAGTGTTGACCGTCGGTCATCCGACGCGCGGTTTCGCACGCGGCCGGGCGAGCCCATCGCTGCCGGAGCTCCTATCCCAGATCTGGGTCCGAATTGGCATCGCCCGACTGCTCCCAGATGTCATCGAAGCGGGAGAGCGCCCAGCAGTCGAGCTCTTCCACGTAGTACCCAGCAGTCGAGCTCTTCCACGTAGTACCCAGTCGTCGAACTCTTCCAGGTAGTAGACAGGCGCTTCGTCGCGGAGCTGTTTGTAGATGGGATAGGGGTCGTCGAGGATCTCTTCCATGAGCGGGCTGTCATGGATCATCGGTCAACTCCGGCGTCTACGGTGCTGCACGAAGCTCGTGCAGCACCGTAGACGCCGGAGCGCGACACGATATGAGCTGCGTCATATCGAGTCGCTTGTCGGCTCCGGGCTCGTATGAACTCGCAGCGACGCCCGGTCTGCTGACGCCAGGGTCCCAGTGGAAACCCCTGGCGCCAGGCAAAGAGCGCGCGCCCCGGGTCAATCTGTCAGGCCCACCTCGCGATACTTCTCGATCGTGCGATCGGTGATCAGGCCGACACGATTGAGCTGCGGGAAGGCATACTCACGGAAGGGGTTCGGCTGGGCCTTGGCGGCTTCGGGGTCGCTCATCCTGGAGATGATCTCGCTGGCCGCCTTCTTCGGGTCGATGCCGACGTCGGTGTAGATCTCCTCCATGGGATCGACATACTCCTTGCCCTTTTCCATCTGCGGCGTCGATGCCAGCAGCGTCATCGCCGTCCAGGCAAAGTCCTCCAGTCGATCGCGATCGCGCTCGTTCATCTTCGGGATCGCGTCCTTCATGTAGATCAGCCCATAGGACACATGTCGTGCCTCGTCCTGGGAGGTGAGCTCGAGGACCTTACGGAAGACCTCGTCGTTGGTGATCTTCAGCATGGTCTTGAACGAGCCCATCGCCAGACTCTCCGCGATGATCTGCATGCCGACGCACTTCATCTGCCAGAGATCCGCCGTGAGCACCGCGTTGAGCAACGCCTTCAGCCCGGGCATGATCGGATAGACTTTGTCCAGGCGCTGGATGTAGCGGTGGAACACCTCGACGTGGCGGGCCTCGTCGATGACCTGTGTGGATGCGTAGAGCTTGGCGTCCATGTCCGGGACGACCTCCACGAGCTGCCCGCAGATCATCATCGCGCCCTGCTCGCCGTGCAGGAAGGTCGACAGCAGATGGGCCGAGCGCCGCCTCGCGAGCTCGATCTGCTTCTCCGTCGAGAGCGCCTTGACGAAGTCGTACGGCTCGGAGAACGTCGCGTTCATGTCACCGACCTGGCTCGGGTCGGTCTCCAGCTCCCACGGGATGTCCGTAGCCGCGTTCCACTGCTCCCGCTTGGCTACCTCATAGAGATCTCTCAGCGGTTTGATGTTCGTGTCGTAGTCGTAGCGCCAGAGCGTCTTGACCGTGGTGTCGATCGTTTCGAAATTCATGTTTCAGCTCTCCGATCTCGTTGGGGTGTCAGCGACCGGCGAGAGAGCGCCAGCCGCAATGGAGGTGGGGTGAGTGGTGCCTGGCGCCGAGGAATCGGTGGGGGTTGAATCCACAGCCTTTGCATGGAGCCCGCCGACCGGGCAGTAGTCGCTGGCCTCGAGACAGGCTTCCTCTTCCAGCGGGGTCTCGGGCTGCTTGAACACCTGGGCGAGGCGATCGCTGTCGCGGATCTCGAGGTTCTCGGGAGCTCGCTCCGAGCACAGCCCGCAACCGATGCAGTCCTCTTCGATGACCTCGAAACGCTGCGACATGGGATCTAGGGCTCCCCGCTTGAAGTTCGCCGTGGGCTCGGCGGGCCTGCACCACATTGGCTCGGCTCCACTTTTGTATACCATCCTAATATTGGAGATTCAACTAAGCTTAGATAAGTATCTAAAAGTCCTGAAAGAGAGGCTAAATCCCATTCATTTTCAAACACCTAGCCCCATTCCCCCTTTCCGGAAGCGGCCTTCTGCGCGGTCGAACTTGGCGAGTCGATGCATTAAGATGCCCAGATGAAGGCGGATTCAACGATCGAGCCGGCACGGATCGGGCGGCTGGAAAAGCGAAAGCTCGAGCGGCGGCTGCGCATCTACGACGTGGCCATGGACCTCTTCCGCACCCAGGGGTTCGAGGGCACCACCGTCAGCCAGATCGCCGCAGCGGCGGACATCGTGCCGGCGACGTTCTTCAACCATTTCCAGAGCAAGAACGCCCTGCTCGGGCAGATGACCAGCGAGGTTCTCGGATTCCTCGAGGTCATGCTCGAGGATGAGTTCAAGACCGCCGAGTCGACCCACGAACGCCTGACGGGCTTCGTGACGCGTGCGGCGGACCAGATCGGGGAGAACCGGGGCATCGCCCGCGACGTGTTGCTGGAGCTGGTGCGCACCGAATCCAAGCCGGGACAGCAGCCCCCCTACCTTCGACGCATCCACGAGCCGTTCGCCACGCTGCTGCGCGAGGGTCAGGAGCGCGGAGAGGTGCGTTGCGACGAGGATGCGGCCTTCCTGGCTGAGATGCTGGTCGGCATCCTGAACGCCGCGATCACCAACTGGCTCGCCGAACCCGACTACCCCATCGAACAGCGGCTACGGCAGGCATCCCAGTTCGCCTGGGGAGCGATCCGCCCGGAGCAAGGCTCGGCCGGCGCCCCGAGCGCAGGGTCGAAGCCCTCCGCCTGAACGAGGGAAGACCGACATGGAGCTCTTCATCGTCCTGGTCCTGGGTTATTCCGCCGGTTCGATCACGCTGGAGCTGGTGGGAGGCGTGCACTACTACGCGTTCCTCACACCGATCCCCGACACCCTCTTCGGGACGGTCGAGTAGCCTTGGTCGAGGAGGATCTGCCATGGCCATCCAGGCGACATCCCACGCTGCACATTCTTCGCGCCTACCCGCCGGGGTGGTGGTTCAACCGCGGAAGTTCGAGTTCGGGGATCTGGCGTCCGTGCCCCAATACTGGTTCGCCGGGAATCCGATCATCACCCACTTCGAGAATGCGTTCTCGATCATGATCCCACCGGGCGAACGCTTCTTCATCCGTTCCGTCCGTCACTACCAGGACCGTGTAACCGACCCGGAGCTGCAGGACCTGATCCGGGCATTCATCCAGCAGGAAGGGCTGCACACCCAGGCCCACAACCAGTTCAACGATTCCCTCGCGGCGTTCGGGATCGACGTCGAGCGCGAGAGGGCGTACGCGAATCGCGTCATGGACTCGATAGAGAGGGCCCTGCCCGCAAAGGTCTGCCTCGGTGCGACCGCCTTCCTCGAGCATCTGACCGCCGTCGGGGCGCACATGCTGTTCATGGAGCCACTGGTCGCCGAGTCGATGCCGCCGGAGATGGAGGGGTTCTGGCGCTGGCACGCCGCCGAGGAGCTCGAGCACAAGGCCGTCGCTTTCGATCTCTTCCGGCAGGTCGGAGGCGGATACTTCCTGAGGGTGTTCTCCGCGGTCGCTGCGCTGCTTCTGCTCGCCCTTCCGCTCAGCCGGATCGCGCGGCGCATGATGAAGGACGATGGGACGAAGGTGACCCATGAGATGCGCGCACAGGCGAAGAGCATCAACCAGAAGCTGGTAGGCCCTCAACTCCGCATGATCGCGCAGTACTTCAAGCCCGGCTTCCACCCGTGGAGTTTCGACGACGAGAAGTATCTGACGGAGTGGTACGCATCGATCGAAGCGGGCTGCTAGCCCGTACGCGACCCACGGTCTGGTGAACAGATCCACTGAAACCCTTCCGCGCAACGCGAGGAGAGACCCCATGCCGCGAGCTGATCTCGATGCCCTCTGCGACCTGGACCGGGCGCACCTGATCCACCCCATCACGGAGTTCCGCAAGCACGAGACCAAGGGGCCGCGTGTGGTGGTGGGGGGCGAGGGGATCCACGTCGAACTGGCCGATGGGCGTCGTCTGATCGACGGCCTGTCCGGGCTCTTCAACATCAACGTGGGCCACGGACGGCGCGAGATCGCCGACGCGGTGGCGCAGCAGATGCACGAGTTCGCCTACTACCCGGCCTTCTGGGATTTCTCGAGCGAGAGTGCGATCCGCCTCGCCGAACGGATCGTCGGGCTGCTGCCCGAAGACCGCAGGCTCCGGCATCTGCTGTTCACCACGGGCGGGTCCGACGCCAACGAGGCGGCCTTCCGGGTGGTGCGCATGTACCAGGCGGCTCGCGGCAGGCCCGAGCGCAGCAAGATCCTCTCGCGGCGGCACGCCTTCCACGGCATCACCCGAGCGGCCGGCTCCGCGACGCGGATCCCCGCCTACCACGCGCTGGCATCGGTGGACCCCGCCCACGTCGAATGTGCGGCGCCCTACTGCTTCCGCTGTGAGTTCGGTGAGGAGCCGTCGAGCTGCGACATGCCCTGCGTCGCCGATGTGGAGCAGACGATCGAGCGCGAGGGGGCGGACACCATCGCGGCCATGATCGTCGAGCCGGTGATGGGAACGGGCGGCATCATCCTTCCGCCGCCCGGCTACTTCGCCAGGCTGCAAGAGGTCTGCCGCCGCCACGAAATCCTGCTGATCTTCGACGAGGTGATCACGGGCTTCGGGCGGACCGGGGCCTGGTTCGGGATGGAGCACTGGGATGCGCGGCCGGACGTGATGGCCTTCGCCAAAGGCATCACCAGCGGCTACCTGCCACTCGGCGGGATCGCCTTCACCGATCACGTCTACGAAACGATCCGCGACCAGAGCCCGCGCGGGCTGCCGTTCATGTTCGGCCTCACCTACAACAACCACCCCAGCTGCTGCGCCGCCGCCCTGGCGAACCTCGACATCGTCGAGCGGGAAGGCCTGGTGACCAACGCCCGGGTGGTGGGCGACCACCTGCGCAAGCGGCTGAGCGAGGGGCTGGCCTCGCATCCGCTGGTGGCCGATGTCCGCGGCATCGGGATGATGCTCGCCATCGAGTGCGCCGAGCCGGGGAGCAAGGAGCCGGTGGGAGGAAAACCCATGGCCTTCCCTGCCCAGGTCGCGGCGCGTTGCTACGAGCGCGATCTCATCGTGCGGGCTCTCTGGGAGAACGTCGCGCTGGCCCCACCGCTCTGCACCACTCAGGCGGAGGCGGACCAGATCGCCGACATCGTGCTGCACGCGTTTCAGTCGACACACCCCGGGTAGGGCGATGGCGCCGGAACGAACTGGCGAAGCCCGGCAGCGAAGATTCGAGATCGAAGGCGTCGACCTCGGGTACCCCACCTGCTGAAGCGCCCGCTCCTGGCCACCTGGAACGGGCACCTCGCCTTCAGCATGACCGCGCCGGAGAAACTCTAGCCGTCGAGCTACGCGCTCTGCCGCACGGAATGCCGGCGCGCAGCTCGCGGGCCGCGACGGATCACGACCTGGCAGACGGGGCAGAGCACCTCGTTGGGCGCTGCCGCGACGAGACCGCTGGCCCCGTCGAGGGCCGCGGTCTCGCCGACGCAGGAGTTGCAGATCACGGTCACCCGCCGATTACGCTCGGGCTCCGTGAGTTCGGGCTCGGCGTGATCCTGCTGTAGGCCGTACTCGCGATCCGACAGATGGCCCTGGACCGCCTCGAACCAGAATTGAAGTGTGATCCCGTCCCGGCCCGGGTCGTGCCAACGCACCTCGCCGCTAGGCCGCTTCGCCGGCTAGCCGGCTAGTCGCCTAGCGGCCGTAGAGGTAGATGACGTAGCTGTTCAGCAGATAGATCACGAGCAGGAACAGACTCGCCCACGACATGCCGTGCCACACCCGCTTCTCTGGGCGATAGAGCAGGCTCACGATCGCGATCGACGTCATGACCATGGCCGAGATCCCCGAAACCGTGTGCAGCGGGGACACCGCCGCGAGGATCGGGCCTTCGCTGTAGAGGAGATCCTCCGGCACGAGGATGAGGATGTTCACGAGATTGCTGCCAAAGAGGTTGGCGACCGCCATGTCCAAGGCGCCGATGCGCAAGGCGGCCACGGTCACGACGATTTCCGGGAGCGAAGTGGCGAACGCCAGGAATAGCGTGCCGACGAACGTCTCGTCGACGCCGAGGATCACCGCCAATCGCTCGCCCACGAACGGCAGCCAGATCCCGGTGGCGACCACGACGACGGCGGCCAGCGAAAACCGAAGCCACGGCGCCCGGGCCACCGGCCGCTCGGGCTCGACATCGTCTTCGGCAGTCTCCACGTCGTCTTCGGCAGTCTCGACGTTGGAAAGCACGCGGGCCGCGATCACATAGATGCACAGCAGGATCGGGACGTAGAGACCGACATGGCCGATCGCTGGAATCCCCCCATTGGTCCCGAGTGCGACGTTGAAGGCCACCACGCCGATCAGGATCACGCCGAACCCGGCCGAGAGGACATGGTCGCGCGAGACCCGAACGTAGACCGTCTCGGATCGCAGCAGGAAGTCGAGCAGCACGATGATCACGAGGTTGAAGACGCAGCTGCCGAGCACTGCACCCACCGCGATGTCGGGGGCGTCGGCCAGCGTGACGGCCGAGATCCCGATGGCCAGCTCGGGGAGCGACGTCACCGTCGCGAGCAGGAACAGCCCGACCCGTTTTTCGCCGAGCCCCGTACGCAGCGCGATCCGGTCGCCATACTGCGAGAGCCGGCTTCCGGCGACGCCGATCAGCAGGACCGCAAAGGCGAACTCGACCCAGACGTTGGCAAGCATCGGCTTAGCCGGAATGGGCCACGCGCTCACCCATGCGCTCTTCGCGGCCCTCATGGGCGACGATATCGGTCACGAAGCCGTCAAGTTCATCGGAGCAGCGCGCCAACTCCTTCCGCTCGAGCAGTGCGGCCAGGTGATCGAGGGTCGATCGGAAACTCTTGTGCTCTTCGACGAGGCTTACGAGCTCCGCGTCGAGTTCCGGCCGAAGCCCGTGCAAGGCGGGGAAGTGGATGCGCTCCTCCACGGTGAAATGCGCCTCGAGCGCATCGTGGAAGCGCAAGAACTCCGAGCGCGACTTCGCCACGTTCTCGTGGAACAGCGACTTCAGCAACGCCTCGTAGAAGAGATCGAGCTGCCGGTGCTGGCTGGCGATCCGACGGGCCTCGCGCGCCACGCGCATGCGAAGCCCAGGCTGGAACTGCGGACGCTTCGGATCGTTCATGCCACAGTGAAAAGCATGAGACGTGCCAAAGTGTGCAGCGAATTCGACGCACGCCAGCCACTGGGGTGAGTCAATAATGCTCACTTGGCATCATATTCGTCCAATTTTGCCTCAAAGGAACCCTCGCAGAGGCGGACATCGAGCCCTAGCGAGCGGCCGCTTTCGGGACCGACTCGAGGCCGGTTAGCTCGTCGAGGGCGAGGCGGATGCCGTTTCGCAGGCCATCGAGCTCGGGCACCAGGTCCCAATCCGCCGCGAGCCATTCGCGCGCCGAGCAGATACAGCGGGAACTGGGGCCCCGGCACGTTGCTCACGATCAGGTTGTAGGGATGCACCCGAGCCGCAAGCCGCACTCCGGCATAGGTGAGAAGGGAAGAGCCCGTCCACTCGACCACCCGGGTGAAAAGGTCCATCCCGACCGCTGCCTCGGATTCGCGAAGGCGGCTCGTGGCCTCACGAATGAGCTCGAGTCGTCGGTGCGGGTCGGGCTCTGCGACCGGAAGCGACAGAAACCACGCCGACACACGGTTCCCCGAAGCATCTTCGTCTCCCTGGCGAAAGGCGCGCACGTTCACGGGGATCACGACGCGGTAGTCGAGCCCTTCGAGGTCGACCTCGCGTTCGGCCAGGAACCTCCGGATGCCGCCCGTGACCAGGGTGAGGACGAGATCGTTGACCGTGCAGTCGAGGCTTCGACGCAGCGACTTCAACTCGGCGAGGTCGAGACTCAACCATCCCACCCGTCGATGCGACCCGATCTTCCGATTGTGGGGCGTGTCGTCGGGGATGCGGAACCCCTCGCGCAGCGCACCCAGCATGGCGGTCAGGTTGTGCCCCAGCTCTTCAGCCGTTCGACGCGGCTCGCGAGCCGCATCGAGCAGGGCGCCCATGGCTTCGGCGGGCGCCTGACCGCGGCGAAGGATGGCATCGGCCAACAACCGCACGCCGCTCGGCCGCGGCCGCGCCACCCAGGCCGGCGCCGGCTCGGGCCGGGCGTCGGGCGAAGCGGAGAGCAACTGTTCGAGGAGCGCCATCCCGCCAACACCGTCCACCATGCAGTGATGGACCTTCAACAGCAGAGCAAAGCGCCCGCCCTCGAGCCCTTCGACCACCCAGATCTCCCACAACGGCTTCTTGCGGTCGAGTTGCTGGGAGAGGATCCGGCCAACCAGGGACTCGAGCGCAGACTCGTCTCCGGGCGGCGGCAGGCAGGTGTGACGAACGTGGTAGTCGAGGTTGAAGTGCTCGTCGTCGATCCAGATCGGGTGACCCTCGACGGGCGTCGCAACGATGCGTTGCCGGTAGCGCGGCAGGCGGTGAAGCCCGGCCGCCACGTGGTCGCGGATGCGTTCGAAGTCGAACCCCCCTGTGCGACCGGGGAGCGGTGGCGCCTCGAACAACGCGAGGGCGGACACGTGCATCGGCGTATGCCGACCCTCGAACATCAGGAAGGAGCTGTCCTGGGCGCCAAGCCTCTCGAAGTCGGGCCCCTGCGGACTGGTTGCGCCTGCCTCGAGCATGCTCGGCCTCCCCTCTCAGTACTCCACGAGCCCGACCAGAGCCCCGTCCGGCCCTTCGGCGACCCGGAGCCGCGCCATGCAGGCCATGCAATACACGCGGTCGCCAGGGCGCAGCTCGCGATTCGAACGGATCACGATCTTGCACACCGGGCAGAGCACCTCGTTCGGTGCCAGAGGGTCGCCCTCCCCGCCCCAACGCCGGTAGAACTTGCGGTACTTCTTCGGCACCTCATCGAAGCCCGTGTCGTCGAACAGTTCGTACTTCCGACGTGCCGGCTCGGTCGGCAGCTTCGCGATCTCGGCGCTCACCCCCGAACCCCCAGTCGTTCCACCGCGGCCAGATAGCTGCGGCCCAGGTCTTCGCGTTCGGCCCGAGGCACCTGGAGCTCGCCCAAAGCCTCTTCGAGGGTCGCGAGAACGAGCGGGTCGAGTTCCTGCCTCACGCGCTGCAGGCGCTCGCGCAGGGTCGGGTGATGCTTCAGGCGGCGGCCGAGCTCGTTCTCGCCGAAGCCGATGTGACGGCGCTCGTCCTTGATGATTCCGATCAGGACCTCACGCGTGATCGGGTCGGCATAGCCGGCATGCATCTGGAACGTCGAGAACTCCATGGCCTCGAGGATCACGTTCTGGGCGAAGATCGCAGCATCCCAGTCGCGTTCGGCCACGAGTGCCTCGAGCTTCCGACGGAACTCGCGCAGCCGCGGGCTCGCGCGGCGCTCGATCTCGTCCTCGGGATGCTCGACCCCGAGTGCGAGGAGCCGGTGGCGAAACACCTCGAGATGGCGCCCCTCGTCGACGACCTGGGTGGAGAGGAAGATCTTCGTGAGCCGGTTCGGCGCCACCGCGATGAGGCCGCTGGCCCCGTCGAGGGCCGCGGTCTCGCCTACGCAGTAGTTGCAGAGGACGGTCACCAGCCGGTCGCGCTCGGACTCCGTGAGTTCGGGTTCCGGGAGCTCCGGCCGGTGGCCGTACTCGCGATCCACCAGATAGCCCTGGACCGCCTCGAACCAGAACTGGAACGAGTGGACGCGCTCCTCGAAGGACTCGGGGTCCAGCGCATGGACTTCGGCGGGATCGCTCATGAAACCTCCAGCTAGGGCTGCGCCGGCGTCTGGTATTCGAGACCGATGCGACCGAGGCGGGTCTTGAACTCACCGAGCACCGTGCTGGCGAGCAGGGCCTCCATCTCTTCGGGATCGAGTTCGGCGAGGTTTGCACCCTGCCAGGTGCCCTGCGACTCCTCGCCACCGGCTTCCACTGCACGCTTCTTCATCGTTTCCAGCTCGGCGCGGGCGTCGTTGTCCCGGAACTGGTCCGCGAAAGTTGCGAGCATATAGTACGACATCTCCTTCTGGAGCTTCTCGATCTCGGGCCGCTTCTCCGGCTGTTCCTTGATCAGCGCGCCGATGTAGTTCTCGCCGAAGCCCACGTGGCGACGCTCGTCCGCGATCGTCCCCGCGAGGGTCTGGGCGAACTTCGGGTTCAGCTTCTGGTTGCCCGCGTACAGCATCTCGAAGACGCTGAAGGCCATGCCCTCGAGGATGATGTTCTGGCCCACGACGCCGGGAATGAAATCCTTGGCCTCGACCTTCTCGAGCAGGGCCTCCGCGAATTTCACGAGGTTCGGGTTCGCGTGTTCGCGGAGCGTGCTCTCCAGGTCGTTCTTGCCGACGCCGAGGTCGTAGAGGCGCTGGGTGAAGATTTCGACGTGGCGAGCCTCGTCGAGCGTCTGGGTCGCGAGGAAGCGCTTGGCCGCCTCGTCGGGTGCCGCGTTGATCAGGCCCGAGGACGCGGCCAGGGCGCAACGCTCGCCCACGACCATCTGGGTCGTGACCTTGATCGCCTGCTCGCGCAGCAGGTCGTCTCCGAGAATCAGGTCGGATTCGGAGACCCCGGCCTTGTGCCCGTACTCGGTCTCCTCCAAGTAGCCCTGGGGGCACGATTCGAGCCAATATTGAATCGAGTATCCGGAAAGAAAGTCAGCCATGGAGGCCTCCAAAGGTTTCTGGGCGCAGCCACGCGGGCGCTTCTGGCGGCCCGGTCACCGAACGGAATCGCAAGCGCCGTGCCAGGACTCCGGGGCCCCTACCGCTCGTTCAGCGCGATGCCTCGGCACGAAATGACTTCCCGCCCCACCCATCTGGGGCGTCGGGTCGCATTTGACCGGGCGAGGCGGTTGGGACACCGTCCCGGCGTGACCGACCCGACCGACATCCGCGACCTCGAGCGGCGCCTGACGTTCCTGGGGCTCGAGCCCGAGGATCTCGCACTCCTGGCAGAAGCCCGGCCGACCCTCGAGGAGGCCGCCGAGGGCCTGGTGGCCTCCTTTTACCGGCATCTGTTGTCGTTCGAGGCGACCCGTGGCCTGTTGGTGGAGCCAGCCGTCAAGGAGCGGCTGCTCGTCTCCCAGCGACGCTACTTGCTGTCCCTGGCGGACCCGAAGATCGATGCCGACTACCTCGCTGACCGGGTGCGCATCGGCAAGGCCCACGAGCGGATCGGCCTCGAGCCGCGCTGGTACCTGGGCGCCTACGCCCTCTACTTCACCCTGCTCCTGCCGCTCCTCCGCGACGCCTTCGCCCACGACCCCGACCGGGGCGAGCGCATCCTCGCGGCCCTGATGAAGCGCCTCATGCTCGACGCACAGATCGCGATGGAGGCCTACATCGAGCGCAGCGAGGGGGAGCTCGCGCACCTGAACCGCGAGCTCGCTGCGTCGAGCCGCTCGTTGCAACGTCGGCTCGGCGATCGCGACCAGGAGCTGCGCGTCACCAGCCGCCGCGCTCGAGCCGCCGAAGACCTGGCCTCGGTCGCCACGCTGGCGGCCGGTCTGGCTCACGAGATCGGAACCCCGATGGGGGTGATCTCGGGCCATGCCGAGGCGCTCGAACCCCTGGTGGAGGACGAGCAGGGGCGCTGGCGACTCCAGACGATCCGCGATCAGGTCGACCGCATCTCGCGGATCATCCAGGCCCTGCTGAACATGGCGCGGCCGCACGAGATGGTGCGCGAGCCCGTTGCCCTCGAGGCCCTGCTCGACACGACGCTGTCGTTCCTCAGCGTGAAGATGAAGCGGTATCAGGTGACGGTCGAGCGGGATTTCGAGCCGACGCCGTCGGTGCTGGGCGATGCCGAGAAGCTCCAACAGCTCTTCTTGAACCTGGGGCTCAACGCCGTAGACGCCATGGAAGAAGGCGGCGGCACGCTCTGCGTCTCGTTGCGACCGTCCGAGGGCGACACCGTGGAGCTGATCTTCGCCGACACCGGGTCTGGCGTGGCGCCGGAGCAACTGGGCCTGATCTTCGATCCCTTCTTCACCACCAAGCCGGCGGGCCAGGGCAACGGGCTCGGCCTGGTCGTCGCCAAGGGAATCGTGGGCGACCACGGTGGGCAGATCGAGGTCGAGAGCGTTGCGGGAGAGGGCGCGACGTTCCGCATCCGCCTGCCCATGGCACCGACGAAGGCACGCGCGAAGGCCCCGGCCGGCAGCTAGGCCGCGGGGCCACCGCCGGTCCGATAGGCCTCGCGCAGGAGGTCGCTCTCGGTGAGCAACCCGACCACACGGGCCTCGCCCGCTTCGCCCTCCACCGCCAACAGGCACGGCGCGGCATCACCCAACATGCGGCGAGCCGCCTCGGACAGCGGGGCATCCGGCGACACCGGTGCGATGGCCCGAACGTGTTCGGCGATGTCCCCGGACGGCACCCCGTGGCCGGCCAGCGCCGCGAGCGCGAGGTCCCGGTGGGACACGAGCCCCTGCCAGACCCCGCCGTGGATCACCGGGAGCGCTCGAACGCGGGCCAGAGCCATCAACTGCAGAACGTCGGCAACTCGCTCGTGGGGCGAGACCTGGATGAAATTCCGGTGCATGAGATCGCGAACTCGGCGGCTCATGGGCTCGGCCTATGCACGCGTAGTGCCAGGCGTAAATCGGGCAAGAATGTGACATGATGCCTCTCGTGTAGAAAATCACCTCACTTCGCCACCCGACCTTGCCGCCGCAGCCCCGTGAGCCCCTTCCCTGATGGCACGGCACATGCTTTGGAGACCCATCATGACTGAACAACGTCGGATCCTGGTCGTCGACGACGACGACGCCATGCGCGAGATGGTGGTCTCCCTCCTGGGCGATCAAGGCTATGAGGCGACGGGGGAGGACGCGGCGGAGCCCGCTCTCGAGCACCTCCGGGCCCATGACGTGGATGCCGTGGTGAGCGACATCCGCATGCCGGGGATGAGCGGCCTCGAGCTCGTCGGGGCGATCCATGCGCTGCGGCCCGCGACGCCGGTGGTGCTGATGACCGCCTTCGGCTCCATCGACTCCGCGGTCGAGGCCATGCGCGCCGGAGCCTTCGACTACATCACGAAGCCCTTCAAGCGCGACGAGCTGTTTCTCGCCCTCGAGCGAGCCTTCGAGACCCGTGCGTTGCTGGAGGAGAACCGCCGCCTGCGCCGCGCCGTCGATCGCAGCAGCGCTTTCGGGGACTTGATCGGCTCGAGCCCCGCCATGCACGACATCTTCGCCCTCATGCGGAAGGTGGCCGACAACCGCAGCAGCGTCCTGATCACCGGCGAGAGCGGAACGGGCAAGGAGGTCGTCGCGCGCACGCTGCATTTCGCCGGCACACGCAAGGAGAAGCCCTTCGTTCCGATCAACTGCACGGCGATCCCGGAAGGTCTGCTCGAGAGCGAGCTGTTCGGGCACGTGCGCGGCGCCTTCACCGGCGCCCATGCCACCAAGCGCGGCCTCTTCGAGGAGGCGCATGGCGGAACGCTCTTCCTCGACGAGATCGGGGACATGGGCCCCGGCCTGCAGAGCAAGCTGCTTCGCGTGTTGCAGGACCGCGAGATCCGGCCGGTCGGGGGAAACCAGTCCGTCAAGGTCGACGTGCGAATCGTCGCCGCCACCAACAAGGACCTCGATAAGGAGATGGACTCGGGCCACTTCCGCCGCGATCTGTTCTATCGCCTGAACGTGATCCCGATCCACATCCCGCCCCTGCGCGAGCGACCGGAGGACGTGCGCCCGCTGGCGGAAGCCCTGCTCGCCAAGCACGCGGGCACGGATTCACCGCGGCGGCTCGCGCCAAGCGCCATCGAGCGGCTCATGGCCTGCCCCTGGGAAGGGAACGCACGCGAACTCGAAAACGTGCTCGAGCGGGCCCTCGCCCTCTCCGACGAGGAGGTGATCGGCGCCGCCGACCTCCCCCTCGGCAGCGAGATGACCGCGGCGCCGAGCGGCGGGGGCAACCTGCTGCGAGTGGCAGTCGATCGCCGCATGACACTCCACGAGCTCGGCGACCTCTACATCGAAGAGACGTTGAAGCAAACGGGTGGCAACAAAGTGCGCGCCGCCAAGATCCTCGGAATCAACCGGCGCACGCTCTACCGGCGCGGCGAGCGAGCGAACGCTCCCAAAGCCGACGAGGCCTGAGCCACGCGCGCTCGGGAGCGCAGCCCTACAGGTACGCCCGGGCCAACAGGTCGCTTTCGGTCACGAGCCCGACCACTGCGCCATCGCTCCCCACCACCGGGGCGCATCCGATCTTGTGACGCCCGAAGAGCCGCGCGACGGAGGCGAGCGTGGCGTCGGGCGAGACCGTCCGAACCTTCGTCGTCATGACTTCCGCAACCTTCACCGAACGCAGAAAGGCGCGTCGGTGGGTGCCGTCGAAGTCCAGCATGCGCGTCAGCGAAGCGGCCAGGAGGTCTCGCTGCGACACGAGCCCCACCAGCTCTCCGTCCCGCATCACCGGGAAGTGTCGGATCCGGCCGAGCGTCATGATCTCTTCCACGAAGTCGAGCCCATCGTCGGGTGACATATGGGCGAACTCCGGCTGCATCACCTCGGAGACCGGCGTTTCGGCTGCGTCCATGGTGGCCCTCCTCCCATGGGCTCAGTGCATGGGCCGTGCCAGCGAGCCGTGTGTTGAAGCGAACGGGCGGAGCAGCGATGGGGCGAAATGGACCAGCGAGGTGAAAAGGGAGGCACTTGTGTTCCCTCCGGTTGGCACGACCCTTGAAGTGAAGAAGAGAGCGACGATTGCTCGATTGAACCCGGAGGAAGCCCCATGACTCCCGCCACCCAGCCCGTGGAAACACTCCTGCTCGCCACGGATTTCTCGGAGTGCGCGGGGTTTGCCTTGGCTTGGGCGCAACGCCTCGCAGACCGCCACGGCGCCAAGCTCGTGATTCACCACGCCCTTGCACCGCCGCAAGGCGCCCCGACAATGCCGGAGCTCGTGCCCTACCCGCCCGAGCTCCACGAGCAGTACCGCAAGGCCGCCATGGATCGCCTCGAGAAGGCGGCCCAGGCCGCGCGCGAGGACGGCCTCAAAGCCATCGTCGACCTCCAGGTGGGCCCCGCCGTGTCGACCATCTTGATGGTCGCGGAAAAGCACGACGCCGATGCGATCGTGACCGGCACGCGCGGGCTCTCGGGCCTGCGACACGTCCTGCTCGGCAGCACCGCAGAGCGGCTGGTACAACACTCGCCCATCCCGGTGCTGTCGGTGCACCCCGACATGCAGCCGCCGGACAAGATCTCGCGCATCCTCGTGCCGACGGACTTCTCCGATGACGACCACGAGCCCCTGCACGCCTCCCTTCGCCTGATGGCGGACGAAGGCACGGAGATCGTCCTGCTCCACGCCTTCCACATAGCGAAGCGAAGGCCACGCGATCACCGTGGCCGCTCGCGAAGGCTATGCGCCCCAGGCCATCGAGATCGAAGCGCGCGAACGCGGCGTGGACCTGATCGCCATGGGGACCCACGGCCGCAGCTTCCTGCCCCACATGGTGCTCGGCAGCACGGCCGAGCGCGTGGTGCAACACGCCCCCTGCCCGGTGCTCACGGTGCGCCGCAGCGACGGCTGAGCCGCGTGCCGCGGCGATGACTGAGAGGAGGACGAGATGTCCGATTGGAACGAACGACTTCATCGAGAGGTGGACGAGCTGCGCGGCCTGCGGGATGACCTGAAGCTGCAGGTTCGCCTGGGCCAGATGGAGGCGCAGTCGCGCTTCGAGAAGGCAGAGAAGGACTGGGAGCATCTCGAGGGCAAGCTGAAGGTGCTTTCCGGGGCCTCGCGCGAGGCGGCCGACGAGGTGGGTGACGCCGCCCGGCTGCTGATGGACGAGATCCGCGCCGGATACCGGCACGTTCGCGAGCTGCTCTAGACCGAGGGCGGGCTTTCGGGCCGGGGCCGGCGCCTAGAAGGCGTTGCGGATCTTCACCCCGGCTCGGGCACGTTCCAAGTAGCCGGCCGTCCCCTGCTCGAGCAGTTCGCGCGCCGCCGCGTCCACGGCCGCAAAGGCTACCCCGTGGAACGCGCCCCCTACGGAGATGCGGGCAGCCCCCACGCGGCCCAGCTCGGCGACCGAGAGGCCACCCGACAGCATCAAGACGTTGACCGGGCGATCCACCGACTCGATGAGCGTGCGGATCTCACCCGGTTCGACGACGCCCGGTGCATACAGCACGTCTGCGCCCGCTTCCTGGAATGCCTGGAGGCGAGCGATCGTGTCGCCGAGGTCCTGGATGCCGTAGACGTAGTTCTCGGCGCGCGCCGTCAGGACGAGGCCGGCCGACGCCGCGGCGGCCGCTTCGATGCGAGCGGTGGCGACGTCGCGCGCAAAGATGGGGTCGTCCTTCCGACCGGTCGCGTCTTCGATGGAGAACCCCGCAACGCCCGTGGCCAATGCCTGGCGGGCCGTCTCCGCAACGCCCTCGGCATCGGAGGCGAAGCCGTTCTCGAGGTCCGCGTTCACCGGGACCTCCGTGGCCTGCACGATCGATGCGGCGTGGGCTAGCGCCTCCTCGCAAGTCACTCCGCCATCGCGCCGACCGAGGCTGCCGGCGTGACCCGAGCTCGTCGTGGCCAGGGCCTGGAAGCCCGCCGCCGCCAGCAGCTTCGCGAAGCCCGCATCCCACGGGTTCGCGAGCAGCAACGGGTCGCCCACTCGGTGGAGATCGAGGAATCGCCGGGCGGGGTCCGGGCGCCTGCCCACGGCCAAGCTAGTTTCGCTGCGCGGGGCCGCGCGGCCGGCGCTTGCGCAAACGAGAGGCATCGCGCTGGCGACGGTCGGCCCACTCGATCCAGCCTTGGTGGCTTCCGCGGCTCTTGCGCCCCGTGCCTTGGGGCTCGCGCTGCACATAGGTGCCGTCGGGCTGCATGTCCCAGCCGTTTCGCAGGTCTTCGAGCTGGGCGTCCAGGAAGGCACGCAGCTCGGCCTGGGCCTCGGGCGCCTCGACGGGGGCGAGCACCTCGACGCGGCTCTCGAGGTTCCGCTTCATGCAATCCGCCGAGCCGATGTAGTACTCGGGCGCGCCGCCGTTGGCGAAGTAGTAGACCCGGGCGTGTTCGAGGAAGCGCCCGACGATGCTCACGACGCGGACGCTCTCGGAGAAGCCTTCGAGGCCGGGACGCAGGCGACACGTGTCGCGGACGATCAGGTCGACCTTCACACCGGCCTGGGCCGCGCGGTAGAGGGCGCGGGTCACGTCGGCATCCTCGAGGGCGTTCATCTTCATCTGGATATGGCCCGACTGCGAGGCCCCGTGCTCGCGAATCTCGCGCTCGATCTTGCCGAGCAGCGCTTGCTTGAGAACGGTCGGGGCCGGTAGCAGCTTCCGATACGTCCGCCGCGGCTTGTAGCCCGTCGTCAAATAGTTGAAGAGCTCGGTGGCGTCGCGCCCGATCTCCTCGTCGGCGGTGAGCAGTCCCATGTCGGAATAGATGCGCGCCGTGTCGGCGTTGTAGTTCCCCGTGCCAATGTGGCAGTAGCGACGCAGGCCGTCGTAATCCTGGCGCACGACCAGGGTGACCTTGCAGTGCGTCTTGAGCCCGACGACGCCGTAGGTGACGTGGATGCCCCTCTCTTCGAGCCTGCTGGCAAAGCGGATGTTCGCGTCCTCGTCGAAGCGGGCTTGCAGTTCGACCACGACCGCGACCTGCTTGCCGTTGCGCGCGGCGCGAATCAGGTGCTCGACGATCCCGGAATCATCCGACGTCCGGTAGATGGTCATCTTGATCGCGCGGACCTTCACGTCATCGGCGGCTTCGCGCAGGAAGCGTTCCACCGACCCGCTGAACGACTCGTAGGGGTGATGCAGCAGCACCGAGCCGGCGTCGCGCACGATGTGGAAGATGTTTCGGTCCGAGGCCAGGGCCGGCGAATCCACCGGCGCGTGTTTGGCATCATGCAGGTCGGGGACGGGCAGGAAGGCGATCTCGGTCAGGTCGCCCATTCCGAGCATGCCGTCCACTTCCGCGACGTCCGACTCCTCGTCGAGGCCGAGCTCGGCCGCGAGCATGCCACGATGGATGGGCAACATCCCCTTCGCCACCTCGAGCCGCACGATGGGGGCGAACTGCCGCTCGCGCAGCTCGGTCTCGATCATCGAGAGGAGGTCGTCCGCCACGTCCTCCTCGCGGTCGGTATTGGCGTTGCGGGTGACGCGGAACAGCTCGCAGCCGTCGATCTCCATGCCCGGGAAGAGCAGATCGAGATTCGCCGCCATCACCTCCTCGAGGGGCACGAAGCGATGCCCGGCGCCGACGCGCACGAAGCGCGGGATGCCCGCCCCCACCGGCACCTTCACCCGCGCCAGCGACTGCGTCGGGTCTTTCGGGTGGTGGAGCATGACGAGCAGGTTCAGCGAGAGGTTCGAGACGAAGGGGAACGGGTGCGCCGGGTCCATGGCCTGGGGCGTCACGAGGGGAAAGATGTTGTCCACGTAGTGGTCGCGGATGAGCGCTTGCTCACTCTCCTCGAGCTTCGCGTAACGGACGAGTTCGATCCCGTCCTTGGAGAGCAGCCCGATCAGGCGCGAGAACTCCTTGGCCTTGCTCGCCTCCATCTCGCGCACGATCTCTTCGCACTCGACGATCTGCTCTTCGGGCGTGCGGCCATCGACGGTGCGGGCTCGGATCCCGGCGCCGACTTGCTGCTTCAGCCCCCCGATGCGCTTCATGAAGAACTCATCGAGGTTCGAGCTGACGATGGCCAGGAACTTCACCCGCTCGAGCAGCGGCGTCCGCTCATCCTTCGCCTCGTGGAGGACCCGCGCATTGAACGAAAGCCAGGTGGTCTCCCGGTTCAGCAGGAGCTCCGGAGAGTCCACTTCGAGCGGGCTCGCCTCGGGCTTGGCATCTCGGGTTTCGGGGGTCATCGCTGCCGCCTTCGCACAGGGTTGGGGGATCGGGAGCGTCGGAGGGTACCGCGGCCCCGGCCGGCCCCTTCAACGGTATCGTCCGACCCTGCTACGAGCTTGCCGGAAAAAGACCCCAACAGCCTGATTTCATGTGACTTTTTGCACAGGATCGCACTCTTCCCTGCCCTGGCGAGTGCGGCGATCCGCAGACTCGTCGGCACGGCGAGCGACACGACCCCCGGCTAGCCGCGCCGGCGTCGACTGGCTCGGACGGCCGAAAGGCTCCACACACCGACGAGGGTGAGCGTTCCCCAGCTCGCCGAGAGCAGCAGCGGATGGCTGCGTGGCTCGTAGCGCATGTCGATCCGATGGGTTCCGGGCGGGACCGCGACGGCGCGGTAGACGAAGCTCGCCCCGAACAGTTGCACGGCTTCGCCGTCCACGAAGGCCTTCCAGCCGCGCGCCCAACGATCCGTCACCACGACGTAGCCGGCAGCCGGCGCCGTCACCTCGAGCAGCAGGTGTTCGGGCTCGTAGGCGAGAATGCGATGGGCGATGCGTCGGGCAGATGCCATGCGGGCGAGCGTGACCGCGTCGGCGGCATCGCGCGGCCCGGCCTCTCCCTCCGGCGCGGGATCGAGGACGTCCGAAGGCAGGTGCAGAGGGATGAAGCGGCGGCTGGTGGCCTGGAAACGCGCGATCGTCGCGTCGTAGGTCGCATCCGAGAGCGCGACGAAACCCGCTCCCGCTCGGGGCACGAACCAGAAGCGATCTTCGCCGATGGCCCAAGGGATCTCCTGCAGATTCCTGACCATCCTCTGCTGGAACCGGTTCGCGAGGGGCGAGTAGTTGCGCAGGGTCGGGATGCGTTGGGGCATGCCCTTGTTGGTGTTGTTTGGAAAAAGCGGGCTCGCGAACTCGCGGGGGGTGCCGAGGGCGACGAGGTCGAATCCGGCCCTCTGGCCCGCCGCGACGACCCGCCAGCTCTCGGCGGCCTCTTCTCGCCTGTCCATGCGCAGCGGCGCCTGGAGCCATGCGGTCGCCGACAGATCGAGCGCTGCGAGCGTCAGCAGGGCCCACGCCGTGCGAGGCAGCATGCTCGTTCCACGGGGCCCGTAGCAGAGCGTTGCCGCGAGGATGAGGACACCGGTCCAGACGAGAACCCCGTGAGCAAGGACCCACGACGCATGCGGCACCTCGACGTCCAAGCCACGGGCCAGCAGGAGCTGGCTCGCCGCCGCGAGCGCTCCGGCTCCCGCAATCGCCACCGGGGCCACGCGCCGCCAGCCTCGCGTTGGGCGCTCGTGCCACCAAGCGGCCATCTCGCGCCAGCCGAGCGCCGCCGAGATGGCGATCGTCAGCTCGAACCAGGCGCGGAAGCTGCTCGCGTGCCGGAAGTAGCGGGCGGGCGGAAAGAGATCGTAGAGCCAGCCGCGAAGTGGCAGCGTCGTGCCGAGCCCGATTCCGAGGCTCAGCAGACCGATCGCAAAGAGCCAGGCATGGAGGCCCCGCCGGCGTCCGAGGACGAGCCCGCAGACGGCGAGCCAGAGAGCCACCGCTCCCAGGTAGAAGCTCATCGACGAGGTGTCGGTCTCGGGCCAGAGGGCGCGATTGGCCGCCTTGACCTGGGCGACGTAGGGGCCCACGGAGGAGAAGAGGGCGACCGGCAGCATCGGGTTGCTCCCCGCCGCCATCTCGCGGGAGATGGGCTCGGAGCGATCGGAGAAGCCGCGTGCCTCGTAGGCCAGGCCGAGCGTGGTCGGTGCCGCGACGGTCAGTGCGACCACGCCCCAGAGAGCGGCGGCGCCAACGAGCCAGCCAGGTGTCGTCGGCCGCCGCACGGGCTGCCCGGCCCCCCCGTCGGGACCCATCCACCCTACGCGGCCGACGGCCCAGAGCCCGACGACGAGGGCCGAGACCACCGAGATGCCCGGATAGCCACCCAGCGAGCCGAGGCCGAAGAGCGCGGCCGACTCTGCAACGGGACGCCAGCGCGCCCCGCAGAGCGCGACGTCGAGGCGCCACACCACGAACGGCATCGCCGCGTAGGTGAACAGGAACGACATGTGCTGGCTGTGGCAGAGCAGGAACCCCGAGAACGCGAAGGCCAGCGCGGCGAGACTCGCACCCACGACGCTCGCGCCGAGCCAACGGCAGAGGACGAGCATCCCCACGCCGGCGAGCCACCAGGTTCCGAGCCAGAGCGCGTAGTAGCTCGCGAGGCCCCCGCCGAAGGCGAGGCCCACGAGCAGATGTACGGGCGACAGGGCGCCGAAGTCGGGCTCGAAGCCATCGGGCGAGCCTGCGTTGCTCCACGGATTCCAGAGCAGGAGCCGCAGCGCGCGCGCGGCGTCGCCCACCATCATCTGCCACGGGGCGTAGGCCGAATCCGCGTCCCAGATCGGGTAGGCCTCGCCCGTCAGCAGCGGAAGATTCACGAGGGCAACGAGCACAGCGAGACCGACGGCCGCGGCCGCGAGCGCTCGCGGCCCGAAGCGCGGGGCCTGCTCGTCGCTGTCGAGGGAATCCATGGTGGGGGTCATCGCGCGGCCACGCATACGATGCTGCTCCCGACCGGAAGGTCGACATGGCGCAGGATCGGAACCTCGGCCGCCATGATGCGTCGCAGCACACCGTTGAGCACGCTCGGCAGGGGGCGCAGGTTCGAGCGCAGTTCACGCGGGCGGATGCGCCTGGCCACACGCTGGGAGGCTGCGACGATGGCCTGCGGCGCCAGAAGGACGCTGTTGAAGTAGCTGAGCTTGCAGAGGGACAGACCCGCCGCCTCGACCGTCGATCGGAGCCGCGGACGCGTGTAGCGCCGCAGATGGTGCGAGACGTCGTCTTCAGCGCTCCACAGCCATCCGTAGGCTGGAACCGTGAGCAGCAGTCGTCCGCCGGGGCGCAGCCACGAGCGCAGCCGCGCGAGCGCTTCAACGTCATGCTCGACGTGCTCGAGCACGTCGAGCATGCAGATCAGATCGAAGTCGTCGCCGAAGGGGTGTTCGGTGGCGCCGTCTGCAGTGGCCTCGACTCGCACTCCGCGGCTACGAGCCAGCTCCACCGCCCTCGGGTGAGGCTCGAGACCGTAGGCGTCGCCGAGCTGCCCGAGGGCGACCAGGTTCCTGCCCGTTCCACAGCCGTAGTCGAGGATGCGCGGGGTGGCGGCGCCGGTGGGCAGCCACGCCTTGGCGGCGTCGAGAACGATCGCCCTGCGCGCCACGTACCACCAGTGACGTTCCTCCAGCTCGAAGGTCGTGTCGTAGATGTCATCCCGCATGTTCAGGCACGTCCCTCGAAGACGCCGACCCTCTCCCGCCCTCCCGGGATCGCGAAGCTGCGCTTGCAGTCAAACCGCTCGAACAGGGATTGCAGGGTCTCGGCATCGAAGCGCTCGCCTCGATAGCGGGAGTCACCAGCCGGTTGGGTGAGCTTCCGCGCCCATCGGACAATGCCAGCGGGCAGCGTCTGTGTGAGGTTCCGGACGGGTTCGGCAATGACGACGCGCTGGCGGGCGGCGTCCAACATGCGTTCGATCACGGGCTCCACATCGGGCAGGAACTGGTACAGGGACGCCTGCATGAGGACGACATCCGCCTGAGGAATCGGGTCGCGGGCGACGTCGAACTCCCGCGCGTCGACCCCGTGTCGGCGAGCCCAGTCCACCAGAGGTCGGGCGTTGTCGAGCGCGACGTAGCGGACCCGCTTGCTGCGCAAGTGCTTGAGGTAGAGCCGACAGTCCCCGGCGCAGAGTTCGACGACCTCGGTCTCCTCGGGGATCTCGACGGCCACCGCGCGGTAGCGGGCCTCGTAGTAAGGCCCGTAGAGCGCGCGCATGAGTGCCTGGTAGAGGTATGGGTTGCGGTAGATCGCCGAGGCCCGGGTCATTTGCCCCGACGTCGTTGGCGGCGAAAGCGCGCCAGCTTGATCAGATAGTCGGCCACGTCGCGCCAGACGTTCATCGTCGATTTCTTGTCGGAGCGGCGGAGAAACAGGGCGGGAACGGTGGCGATCCGGTAGCCGTGGGCCGCCCCGCGGGCGACGACCTCCGTGTCCCAGAACCAGCCCTCGTCCTCGATCTCCGGCAACAGCCTCAGCAGGGCCTCGCGCTTGAAGAATTTGAAGCCGGACTCCGTGTCGGGCAGCTTGGTGCCGAGGGCGACGTTCCTGAGATATCTGTAGCCCTTGCTGAGCACCGCCCGGTACATCAAGGACGGCCGGATCTTGTAGACCCGCTCGGCGATGACGATGTCCGCGTCCTTCTGGGCGGCCAGCACCAGCGACGGGATGTAGCGGGCGTGGACTTCGAGGTCGATGTCGATGAAGCCGATGATCTCCCCGGTCGCGGCCTGGGCCCCCGTGGCCACCGCAGCACCACGGCCCCGGTTGTGCGGGTGTTCGAGCTTGCAGAGCTGGTGCCCGGGATGGGCCGAGAGGATCTCATCGAGGACCGCGCCGGTGCCATCGGGGCTGCAGTCGTTTACGAAGATGACCTCGTAGTCCCAGCGTGTGGCATCCATGATCTCGAGGAGTTCCGCGACGCTCTGGCGGAGATGTGACTCCTCTAGATAGCAAGGCACAACGATGCTCAGTTCGGCCACGACTGCCGCACTTTACCCACATTGCGTCCCACGAGCCAGCGTCCGACGGCCCCGTTTTACCCACCTTTGCGCCTCGCCGGGTCGAGCCTACTGGGCTGATTTCATGTGGTTTTCTTGCACGGGATCGAGCTTTTCGCTGCCCTTGTGCGTGCTACGATGCGCGCCCGTCGGAGAGGTGGCGGAGCCCGGTTGAACGTGCCTGACTCGAAATCAGGTGAGGGTGCAAGCCCTCCGTGGGTTCGAATCCCACCCTCTCCGCCATCCCAGCCCGTTGCGCGTGTCGCGCTCCGCGCGCTCTAACAGCAAATCCAGTCTCGTGGGCAGATTGTGGGAAGGCCCTGTGGCTCTCGCGTTCCGCAAGCGCGGCTGATCAGGTCGGCCGAGACGTATCTCGGCGGTCCCCGTCCGCCTCCATTTCGTGCACGTCGCCCGATGCCCACCCCTCAGAAAGCTTCGATGCGTTGGAGGACCCAGAACGCCGCGAGGCAGCCGATGGCGTAGGGCGGAACGGCCCATCCCCAGGACGGAAGCGCGACGTCGATGCGTTGGGTGACCTGGCCCGCGAGTGCAAGCAACGCGAACGCGCAGGCGATGAAGAACAGCTGCCCTGCCTCTACGCCGAGGTTGAAGAACAACAGCGCCATGGGAATCGAGTTCTGTGGCAATCCGACCTCGATCAACGCCCCGGCGAAGCCGAAGCCATGGAGCAGGCCGAACGCAAAGGCGACGACCCATGGACGGCGCTCTGCAAGCCCCTGCTGGCCTCGTCGGCTTCGGAGGATCTCTGCGGCGAGGAACACGATGCTCAACGCGATGGCGGCCTCGATCGGCGGCCCGGGGGCATGAACGAAGCCCAGGGTCGCACCGGCCAGAGTGAGGCTGTGAGCGACCGTGAAAGCGGTGACGGTGGCAGCGAGCCTCCGCGCGCCTTTCACGAGAAGCAGCAGGGCCAGAACGAACAGGAGGTGGTCGATGCCGCGCAGGATGTGTTCGAAGCCCAGAAGCAGGTAGGTTCGAACGACTTCCACGCTGCTGGGTCGGGCTGGAACCCTGAAGCTCGGATCGCCGGCGGTCAGGCGGTGCGCCCGGTCGACTCCATCGGCAAAGTCCAACCGGACGAGGACGTCGGTCGCGGTCTGCTCGAGGCCGACGATCGTGATCACCCCTCCTTCGAGGCCTCGCGAGCAACTCGCGACCCACGCCGCGAGGTAGGCTGCGCCGTTCCAGGCGAGCGCTTGCGGCACCCGTGGGTCACAGCCCTCGGGCAGCTCCGCGGAGATCTCCATGGGGCGCCCGCCCGTCGCAGGCACCTTCCAAAGCACCTGGTAGAGATCGCCTTCGATCCGGCGCAGCTCCAGATATCCGGGTTGAAGCGCATGGGCGTCGGCGGAAGCGGCGAATCCGAGGGCTCCGGCGAGCAGCAACAACGGCACCAGAATCGACCTACCCCGGAGGGTCGTCACCGTTCGCCCGCTGCGGGGTCGACGGTGCCCTCGATCTCAATCACGTACCGCTCGCGCAATCGTTCGAAGTGCAGTTCGCGTAGTCGCTGCGCCTTCACGACCCGCCAGTCCTTCAGCACGGCGTCACGGATCTCCTCGAGGGGCGGTGTCCGTGCGGGGACTCGCTCGACGATTCGTACAAGGTGCACGCCGTAGGAGGATTGGACGGGCCCCGTCCACACGCCCACCGGTAGCTCCGCGAGCTGGTCGAAGAATCCCGATCCGAACACGCCGTCCACCGCCTCGGGGGGCGACAGCCCGAGGCCCGGCGGCAGCAGCGTGCGCACCCCCAACGACGAAATTTCCTCGTCCGCGACGGCATTCGACTGGAACGCACGCAAGGAGCGCTCGATCGTTCCACTCTCCGGTGCCTCGCCGAGATAGAGCTGTTCAAAGGCCAGCTGGGGCCCGTGCCGGAAGGCTTCCTCCCTTACCAGGTAGTGGGCCTCCAGCTCGCCCGGAGCCGGCGTCAGGAGGTCGGCGCCGACGTCCGAAAAGAACTCCATCTTCTGGCGGAGCCGCCGCCGGATGATCGTGTCGTTCCGGTCGAGGCCGAGGGCCAGCGCCTCGCGGTAATAGATCTCTTCGCGGATGTGATCATCGATCAGAGCCCTCCGCTCGTCGTCGGACGGCGGGCGCCGCCACGCAGCCTCGAACCCCTTGGCGAGCAGCTCGATGCGGTCCGCCCCAAGGACGATCTCGTTGGCCGGGCCCGGAGCGTCGTCGGACTGCGCCGTGTACAGCGCAAAAAGCAGGCCGCCACCGACGAGGAACTGGAAGAGCGGCTCCCGAAGCAGCCGCCAGACGAGATTCATGCCCGATCCCCTCGTCAGGATCCGGGCGTGTACCAGATTGGCGACGTGTAGGCCCTCTCCTGGTGGGAGCCCGCCACGCCCTCGGGCAGCGCGATTCCGAAGCGGAAGGCATCGTAGGCGGTCCAGCGCGGCGTCGGAATCTCGATTACCCGGGCATAGTAGAAGGCCTTCTGAGCCGCGTCGAAATCAGGGTCGGTCCATACCTCCCCCAGGGAGGCAGCGCCGATCGCGTTGCTCCAACTGGCGTTGGCGATGTCGACGGTGCTGCCGACTGCCGGCAGCTTGCCATCTGCGCCCGCCGTCCGATCGCCGGACCAGGCGACGTCGTAGACCTTTTCGTGGGTGCCGTCGGCGTCGCGCCAGCCCTTCACGATCTGGATGCGATCGAGATTGGCACCAACCGGATCGCGCAGCGCGTAGGCCATGAAGACCGGCGCCTTCGCGTCCTTGGGCATGGCGCGCAGGTCGCCGCCCATGGGTGCCCCCTTCAGGTAGCCGGAGGCGGCAGGCGTGCGTGAGTGCAGATCCTGCGGCGTAAACTCCCAGCCGCCAAAGAAGCGGACATGCATTCGCGGGCCGGTCGTGCCGTAGACCTCCTTGCGCATCAATGCGTCGAAGATGGCCTCGCGGGTGTTCTCCCTCGCCCAGACTCCCGCGAGCCCCGAGGCGAGCTGCATGTGTCCCTCGATCGTGCCGGCCTCGGTCTTGAACATGGGATGAGTCATTCGATCGGGCTTGGGCTCGTAGCCGGCATGCTTGCCGAACCAGTTCTCCTCCTCGGCCGAGGCCAGCGAGGTGTGGCTGTCAGTCGCTCCGATCAGGCCGAACTTGTATGGGTTGGTGCCGAGCCTGGCCTCGATCTCCAGCCCGCGCTTCAGGGCTTCGCGGGCGTACTCCCCGGCTAGCATGTCCTTGGTCTTGGCTTCGCTCAGGTCGAGATTGCCGACGTCCCAGGTCCCGTAGTCGGCGAATTCGTCCTCGGGCGACAGGTATGGGTGAGCTTCGCTGTCCCCCTTGATCTGGGTGGCTTCGTAGAGCGGCTCCCACTTGTCGCGCTGGGTCACGTAGGTCTCATCGAGCTTCTTGCCGTTCCACTGCGCCTCGAGCGGGAACATGATGCCGTTGGCGAGGTTGGCGTTGTGAGGGATCGCCAGGATCTCGCCGCCCGTCTTCTCTTCGTAGTTGGTCAGATACTTCCACAGGTCCCGCGGGTCGGGGCTTCCCGGCGCGCCCATCGTATAGGGCACGACCTGCCGCGCCCGGACAGGACCGTCGCGCATGATCACGACGCGGTGCATGTTGTTGCCCTTGATCAGCGAGGTCCACTCGAAGCCGATGAAGGCGGTGAACCGGCCCGGATCGTTGAAGGCTTCCGCCTCGGCGACGACCCTCTCCCAGAGGTTCTTGTACGACTTCGAGCCCGGCGAATACTGCGCCATCATCTCCGGGTCGACCGTGCCCTGCGAAAAGGCACCGATCAGATCGAGCGACGCCTGGACCGCCGCGTCACCGCCCTCCTCGATGCCCGCGTGCCAACGCGCCGCCTGCTCATAGGCCATCAACGACGACTTGCCGGCGATCACATCGCCGGCGAGCCCCATCCCATCGGAATGGTCGGCAATGACCAGCCAGTCCAGCGGTCGCGACAACCGAAGCCGCCTGCCCGTGCTCGACGTCACTTCCTCACCCCGTGCGAACCGGTAGGCTTCGCGGGGCGCCAAGCGGTTGCCGAAGACGCCGGCATCCATCGACAGCGCGGTATGGAGATGGGAGTCGCCCCACAGCGGGCGCTCGGGATAGTCGCGCCCTGCATAGGGTGAGTAAGCCTTGCCCGTGTAGGCGTCGGACAGGGCCCCCTTGTTCGGCGTGCCCGCATCCTGTGCGGCAGCCGGCAGGGCAGTCATCGCCGCCATCACGAACGTCATGACCAGACAATGGACAGTTCTCGGCGCCGTCATGTCTCTATCCCCTTCACTGGATGTCACCGTCTTCATGAGTCCAACTACTCCTCGGCGGGCGGGTGAACCGCGTTCCAGTCGCGAGCCATGTCCACGACCAGCCAGCCGCGGACGCGCGCTTCGTCCAGCGCGGCATCCAGCGTGCCGATGTGGGACTCCCGATCGTAAGCCCATTCCCGCTCGGAGTCCGTGTGATGGACGATCGCCATCAAGCTCGGCCCGGCGCCCGCGGCGGTCCACTTCAGCATCTGCAGGTCACCGTCGGAGTTGCCGAAGGCGAGCACCGGGCGGCGGCCGATATACTTCTGGATGCCGACCGGCTTGCCGGCCTTGTCGTCGACGAAGTCGACCTCGGCCTTGCGCACGAGGACGGGGCCGCCGTCCCGAAGCTCGAACTCGAGCTTGATGCTCGACCCGATCACCTGCTCGGGCGGGATGCCGTAGGCGCGCTCCGACCAGACCCGGATGAATTCGACGCCACCGCCCGACACGATGTAGGTCTTGAACCCGTTCGCGCGCAGGTAGGCGAGCAGCTCCAGCATCGGCTGGTAGACCATCTCGGTATAGGGGCGCCCCGTCGTCGGGTGACGCGCCGTCTCGATCCAGTCGGCGACGATGCTCCCGAACTCGGCCGCGGTGTTGCCGGCGTGGCTCGCCATGACGATGTCGAGGATCGCCTTCTTCCCCCCGGCCAGGACCGCATTCATGTCGCCTTCGAGGGCCGCCTTGAAGGGCTGCTGCTCCTTCCACTCGGGATGCTCGGGCGCGAGGGCCTTGATGCGATCCAAGGCGAAGAAGAGCTGGAAATAGAGGGGCTGCTCGGCCCAGAGCGTGCCGTCGTTGTCGAAGACGGCGATGCGCTCCGCCGCCGGCACCCAGCCCGGCCCCCCGGGAGTGGTGGCGCGCTCGACGAACTGGACGATTCGGAGCTTCGTGGCCCCGTACTGCCAGGACGGGAGTGCATCGGCTCGTGCTTCCGCTGCCGTCACCGACAGCGGAAGCACGAGAAGGAGAATCACGATCGTCTGCAAGGAACGGTTCATGACGACACTTCCCTCAGTGACTGCCGGGCGACGAGAGCTTCTCCAAGGCGTCGCCAATGGTGAAGGAGCCGGCCTTCATCCGCGGCGGGTAGGCCTTGAAGGTCGCCAGGAATTCACCCACGACGTCCGAGAGCGGGTACAGGACCCACGCATGGTCGATGTACCAGTCCCAGTAGCTGTTCGACGTGATGTTGGCCTGCTCGAAGGGGTCGGTGCGCAGGTTGAAGATGTATGGCATGCGCAGACCGCGGAACTGACGCTGCCAGATCTCCAGGGTTCCGGCCTGGTCCTGCACCATGAAGTGCACCTTCCAGTTCTTGTGACGGAGGCCCAGCAGGTCGCCTTCGTCGGAGAAGTAGAAGAACTGGTCGCGAGGGGCCTCGTTCGTCTTCCCGGTCAGATACGGAAGGAAGTCGTAGCCATCGAGGTGCACCCGGTAGCTCTTGCCGTTCGCCTCGTAGCCCGTCAGGAGCTTCTCCTTGACGTCGGAGTTGCCCGCCGCCGCCAGGAGCGTCGGCAGCCAGTCGAGGTGGGAGATGATCTCGTTCGACACCTGGCCGGCCTTGATCTTGCCCGGCCAGCGCGCCATCGACGGCACTCGGTAGCCACCCTCCCAGCCGCTGTTCTTCTCGTTGCGGAACGGGGATGTCCCGGCGTCGGGCCAGGTGTTGCGATGCGGACCGTTGTCGGTGCTGTAGAGGACGATGGTGTCGTCCGCGATGCCGAGCGTGTCGAGGAGGTCCAGGACCGCTCCGACGTTCTTGTCATGATCGATCATGGCATCGTGATACTCGCTCTGCGCGACCCCCGACTGATCCAGGCTCTCGGGCTTCACATGGGTCCGGAAATGCATGTGGGTGAAGTTGACCCATGTGAAGAAGGGCTTCCCAGCCTCGTGTTGACGCCTGATGAAGTCCAGCGCCCGATCCTGGATCTCGTCGTCGACGGTCTCCATCCGCTTCTTGGTCAAGGGGCCGGTGTCCGTGCAGACCTGCTTGCCCATCTTGCCGGCGCGCGGGTCCACGGTCGGGTCGTCCACGTCGTGCTCCGGCTCTTCCGACGCGTTCAGGTGGTAGAGGGCGCCGTAGAACTCGTCGAAGCCGTGCACCGTCGGCAGGTGCTCGTTGCGGTCGCCGAGGTGGTTCTTGCCGAACTGAGCCGTGGCGTAGCCCTCCTGCTTGAGCAGGGTGGCGATCGACGGGTCCTCGAAGTTGAGCCCTTCCTTGGCGCCCGGCATGCCGACCTTGGAGAGCCCCGTTCGGAACGTGGACTGGCCGGTGACGAAGGACGAGCGGCCCGCCGTGCAGCTCTGGTCGGCGTAGGCGTCCGTGAAGGTCACGCCTTCGTTCGCAACGCGGTCGATGTTGGGTGTCTGGTAGCCCATCACCCCCTTCGAGTACGCGCTGACATTGGTGAGGCCGATGTCATCGCCCCAGATGACGACGATGTTGGGCTTCGCCGCAGCCCAGGCTGTGTTCAGGGGGGCGAGGAGGGCAAGCAAACCCAGTGCGAGGGCGCTTCGGCAATGGACTTTCGACTTCATGACTGACTCCTTTGATTGTTCTCGGTCGCGCTCGCTCGGCGCCGCCGCCAAGGGTTCGCCCCTCGAGGCTTCATTGCTCGGTCGCGTTCAGAACACGAACTGGAGGCGCCCGCTGACCATGGTGGCGTCGTTGATCCTCGGCCGGACCGAAGGTAGGTACTGGACGTTGGCGGAGAACCTCACCGCCGGCGTGATGGCAAAGTTGTAGAAAGCTTCCGCTCCCGCGTAGTCCTCTTCAATGCCGAAATTCGTCACGGTTAGGCTCGACGCGAGTTCGTTGTAGAACCCGCCAATGCCGAAGAGGTCATTGGGCCGGCTGGGAATCACGCCGCGACCGCCGAACCCGAAGGCGACACTGGTCCGCCAGGGGTTCGTGTCCTTGTCGGCAACGCTGACACTGCCGAAGACTCCCCATCCCTCCAGGTCCGGTCGCCCGTTCAACAGGTGGAGCGGCCCGTCGTGTGGGTCCTCGACGCAAAGGTACTGCCAGAACGAGACGCTGACTTGCCAGGAATCGGACTCCGTTGATCCCTGCAATCCGAGCGTGCCATCGGCATCCAGGCCGATTGCGAAACTACCGATGGTCGCGAAATCACCGTCGAAGAAATAGATGAACGATCCATTCGTGCCGCCGGGAAGACCGAAGAGCTCGTATTGATAGCTGGCTGTGGTCACTGATATACCGCCCTTGTCATCCAAGTCGTCGAAGCAGTCGGTATGCGTACACTGCGTGCCGCTGAGCAGCAGGCTCGTGATGGTCAGGTTCTCGCTCGGCAAGATCACCACCCCTGCTCCGAGGGTGCTGGCTGGGACGAACAGCGCGGGCGTCGAGAAGTTCAAGTTCCAGTTCATGAACTGCGTACGCCCGCGTCCACCGGCGAACTCGTTCGGGGCACCCTCGGCATAGAGATCCAGCTTCCCGAGGATCACGCCAAAGTGCGGGGAGAACATCTGAAGGTAGGAGAGTTGCGACAAGGCGATGTCATGACCCGCGTCGAACTTGGAATAGTTGGTGGGGGAGAGAGCCGCCGAGTTGTTGGGAGTGAGCTGGCCCGTATTCAAGATGGCGCTACTGCCGTACCGCGACTCGCCACGGACTTGAATCAATGCCCCGGGAAGGATGCCCGCACGCATCAGGTCCAATTTCAGGTTGTAGGTGATGTTGCCGCCGATCTCGGCATCGTCGGTGCTACCGCCACCGACGACACTGTCGACCCAGTTCACGTTGTCTACGTCGAATTGGATCCCCTTTTCGGCCAGGGTAGTGCGCCACCCGCCCCAGTCGCCTGTGAGGTGACTGCGGTTCCAGAGGTCGCCTTGGTAGTCCGGGACCGGGAGAATCCCTGCGGACTGCGCCGACGCGTCGCCACCTCCCGGCTCCGCGGCCACGCTCATTCCCGGCAAGGCGGCGAGCGTGATCAGCAGCGGTAGGATTTGCATCCCTCGAATGGTCATCGGAGAAGATTCCCTTCGTTGATTCGTTCGAACTCTAACATCGGCGACTCCGGCTCAGGATCCTATTCCCGTGTGCGCGTTGGATCAGGCCTTCCGCCAGGAAGGAGAGGACGAGGAACGACGCGAAGATCCAGAGCGAGTGCGGTGCGTGCTCCAGGGTGTAGACGACCCAGACGCCGATTGCGCCGACGCAGGCCAAGACGCTCAGCACGATCCAGGCGCGGGTCAGGGCCGGGCCTTCGACGAGCCGCAGTGCGCCGAGGTTGACCAAGAAGGATTCCCCGGTTCATTCTCGGGCGCTTCGTGTCCTCGCTCGCATAGCCCCACCAATACGTGTGGGAACACGCCGGCCGCGACCTTGTCATACATCCAAGCGACGGCGGCG
>JAFDDA010000059.1 GCA_019311105.1 Deltaproteobacteria bacterium | reverse complement strand
GGGTCGGGATAGTCGGCCACCCAACCCCAGAAGAAGAGCTGATAGGCGCCCTTGCGCACCTTCTCCTGGAACTGGTTGTAGTTCGTTGCGGCGATCTCGACGTCGAGGCCCAGGCTCTTCCACGCCTCCACGAAGAACAGGTAGCGGAGTCGGCCACGCGAACTCGTGTCGCCTGTGTCGAAGGTCAGGCGCAGGGCCTTGCCGGTCTCGGGGTCGACACCTTTCGCGTAGCCCGCCTCGGCGAGCAACGCGCGGGCACGCTCGAGGTCCACGCTGCGGTAGGGGTTCCGGTAGTCCGCGTCGTAGCCGTAGAGCCCCGGAGGGATGGGCGACTGTGCAGGAATGCCGCGCCCGTTCGTAAAGATCCGCGTGTACTCCTCGACGTCGATCACGAGGCTCATGGCCTGGCGGAGCTTGCGGCCGCGTTCGGCGGCCGCCGAACCGACGGTCGGGTCGTCCATGTTGAAGCCCAGGTAGTAGATCGACGGCGAGACGCTGCGCTCTAGGCGCATGCCGATCTCTTCCATGGCGGGGGAGAGGCCGCCCTCCTGGACGATCTGCTCGAAGCTCTCCTGGATGATCCCCGAGGCGTCGTAATAGCCCTGTAGGAACTTGTTGAAGGCGGGGATGGTTTCCTTCTCGTAGCGGAATTCCAGGCGATCGATGAAGGGCAAGGCTTTCCCGACGTAGGCGGGGTCGAGCAGCCCGCGCTCCGCGTCGCCGGGCGCGCCCTCGTGGGGATAGGTCGCGCTCGGTGCGGGCAAAGCCGGCTCGCGCGCGCCGTACCAGTTCTCGTTGCGGTCGAGCACGATCTGACTGCGCTTGTCGTAGCGGGTCAGGACGTAAGGCCCGGCGCCCACCGGGTGTTCGTCGAAGAGGTCCCTCCCCTCTTCACCGTCGTAGTAGACCACGGCCTCCCAGGGCACCGGAGTCGTGAACTCCATGGCGAACCAGTAGAGGATCTGCGGATAGGGCTCGACGAGTACGATCTCGAACTCGGTGTCCGAGAGCACGCGCAAACCCGGGATGGGCCCGACCTGTTCGTACTGGCGGTCGATGCGCAGGGCCGCGAAGGCTTCGTCCTCGCGCCGCTCCTTCAGCGCGGCGCTGAACTCCCGCATGCCGACGATCTTCCAGAACGTGTTGATGACGGGGCTATTCACGCCCGGATCGGCCAGGCGCATGAGTTCGAAGGCAACGTCCGCCGCGCGGATGGGCCTCGTCGGTTCGGTGCCGCCGAAGGCGCTGAAGCACGCGTCGTCCTGGAAGAGCAGGTCATCGCGGAGTTCGAAGCGGTAGGCCACGCGGCCGTCGGGCAGCGGCCGGGGTTCGGGCACCGCCGCCGCAATCCCGGGGATCAGCTGGTAGGGCCGCTTCAGGAAGTGGTATTCGAGCAGCGTCTCGTAGACGGGCCCGGTGATGGCGTGATCCACCGTCGAGTAGGCCTCGGCCGGGTCGAGCGTCCGCGGCGGCTCGGGTGTCACGGTGTAGAGCACCTTCACGTCCGAGTCGGCGTCCGGGTAGGGGCTGTTGTTGCAGCCGCCCGCCCCGAGTGCGAGGGCGAGCGTCGCCGCGATGCAGAGGGGCCCACGCATGCGACTCACCGCGCTTTCCCGTCGCCCGGGATCTGCAGCTCGAACGTGGCGTCCGGGGTGTCGGGGTTCAAGTCGACGCTGCGAAACGCGACGGTCGCCTGGGACTCGTAGCGTGGGAAGTCGAAGTCGATCGAGTGCGCAAACGGCGGCTCCCCGGCGTCGCCGGCCGGCCCGGCCCCGACGGCTCGGTAGCGATCGTAGCCGACGCGCCAATGGAGGCGTCCATCGGGTGCCCACTCTTCGGCCTCGACGAGGGTTCCTTCGGGCGCGAAGCGCAGGCTGCGCACGTGGCGACCCGTCGCATCGTGCAGCTCCACGCGGATCGACCTGTCGGCCTCGCGCATCCCACCGGCCGGGCGAAGCCCGCGCCGGGCGGGCGTGCCACCGAGCAGGAAGTCCACGGCCTGGGCGAGGGTCAAGGGGACCCCCGCGATCTGCCAGAGCAACTGGGGATGAACCGGCCCGCCCTCGCGATAGCGACCCAGGCTTTCGAAGTAGTCGTATTCGACGCCATCGGCCACGAGCACGGCCGCGGTGGTGAGGAAGGCGTGGATCTCCATCCGGAGCCGCGAGGGGCGCGCCAGCACGACGTTCATGCTGAGTCGCCGCTCTCCCTGCGGGCCCGACAGCTTCAGCACCACGCCCGCTGCGACCGAACGGCGCTCGGCGACGACGCTCGCCCAACTCTCGACGAGGGTCGCGAGCAGCGGATTGTCCGCGGCCAGTGCCACGGGCTCGATCGGTTCGGGGGCCGGGGCCTGGGGCGTCCTGCAGCCCGAGAACGCTAGCAGCAGGCCCAGGCACGCCAGACGAGCCGCGGTAGAAGAGGAGGGTTGGATCACGCGGCGCCCACGGGGGCCGTTGCGATCACGGGGCCTCGATCCCTTGCCCAAGGCGGATCACGGGGCCTCGATCCCTTGCCCAAGGCGGATCACGGGGCCTCGATCTCTTGCTGGAGGTTCTCGAGCTTGCGACGAAGCTCGGGCTGCTCGCCTTGGCGCGGCTCTTGTTCGACGGCCTCGCGGTAGCTTTCGAGCGCGCGGGTTTTGTCGTCCAGAAGCAGGAAGACGTCGCCGAGATGCTCGGAGATCACGGGGTCGCCACCGGTCAGCTGGGCCGCCTGCTGCAGCGTGCGCAGGGCATCGTGCAGCAGCGCTCGGCCGGCCACTTCATCGCCACCCTGGATCAACGGCAACGCACGCATGTAGTAGACCCAGCCGAGGCTGTCGGTGATGAAGCCATCGTCGGGCCGGAGTTCGCTGGCGCGCGAGATCAAGACCTCGGCCTCGTCGAGCCGCTCGCCGCGCTCCGCCCAGGTGTATCCGATGTAGTTGAGGGCGCCGGCACTCTCGGGGTTCTTCTCGAGCGCCAGATGCATGTAGCGGAGCGCGTCGTCGAAGCGCTTCGCCTCGCCGTAGAGCACGCCGATGTTGTAGAGCAGCTCATCGTCGTTCGGGTCTTCGGCCAGCCGCGTTTCGAGCATGCTCACGGCGCCCTCGAAGTCGCCGGTCTTGGCTCGCAGACGCGCGACGTAGAGCTGGAGCGCGTCGCTCGGCGCCGCCCGCAGGGCGATCCGCGCCTCTTCGAGTGCGCGCGGGAAGTCGCCCTTGCGTTCGAACAGGGTGGCGACCTGGCTGCGTGCGTCGGCGTAGCGAGCGTGGTGTTCGGGGATCCGATCGAACGCGTCGAGCGCGTCGTCGAGGCGGCCCATGCGTTGGCGCAGCACCCCGAGGAAATAGGCGAGCTCGTGATCGTCGGGGTTCTCGACCAGGGCGCGATCGAAACGCTCGGCGGCGCTCTCGTACTCGCCGGCATCGAACTCGAGCAGGGCGAGCCGGATGACCGAGCGCGTGTCGCCGGGGTGGAACTGGACGAGTTCCTCCAGCACCTCCCGCGCCTCGTCCGAGCGACTCATCCCGATCAACGCATCGGCGAGCGCCACGAGGGTGCCCCGGTGATGCGGGTACTCCTCGAGCAGCTCCCGTAACACGCCCATCTCGACGTCGCGTTCGCCGCGCTCGTGGTGGAGCCGTGCGAGGGCGGCATAGGCCGAAAGCGTGCCCGGCGCCTGGTCGAGGGCGTCACGCAGGGCGCGCACGGCCTCTTCCGGGCGGTCGAGCTCCTCGTAGACTCGCGACAGCGCGAAGTAGGCCCGCAGGTTCTCGGGGTCTTCCGCAATCATCCACTCGGCCATGGCGAGGGCTTCGTCGAGACGTCGGCCATCGAGGTACATCCCGTAGAGCAGCAGCGCCGCTTCGCGCGAGATGGGCGTGCCTTCCGCATCGGTCAAGACCGCTTCGGCCTCGGCACCCTCTTTGCGCAGGCGATGGATCTGCCCGAGGAAGACGCGCCCGGCGGCATCGTCCGGGTCGAGCTCGACGGCCCGCTTGGCGTGCTGCGTCGCGCGGTCCAGCTCGCCGCGGCGCCAGGCCAGGGCGCCGACCTTGCGTTGCAGATAGGCGGAGTCCGGGTCCTTGGCCGCGGCCCGCTCGTAGGCGTCGAGGGCCGCGTCGAGCCGGCCGGCCAGCTCGTGATCCCGCGCCACCAGGAAGTCGTAGTCCGAGGTAGCCTCGGGTCGGATCTCGGGCGGCGGTGCGGGGCTGACCGCGGCGGCCATGGGATCGGGCGATTCGATGGGCGCGCTCGGCGTGGCCGCGCTCTCCAGCGGCGGCGCGGTGGCGTCCACCGCTTCGGTCGGAGCGCCCGTCGAGGCGCAGCCCACCGCCCACAGCGCGAACACTGCAACAGCCAGGCTGCTGCAAGCCCGGCGTCCATGGGGTTGGCGCGAGTCGGTCCGCGGCATGATCGAAGTCGAGGCTACCACTTCCCGAGGCCTATCGGCCCGTCCGCTCCGAGGGATGAGGCCCGTTCGCCTCGGGTGTTCCCCCGAGGCGACGCGCGGCTAGCACGTCAGGCAGCCCTGCCCTTGCGGGGGTTAGCGGGTCAGGTAGCCCTTCTCTTGCAAGTAGCCTACGAGCTGGGCCACGGACTGCTCGACCGACTGGCCGTCGGTGTCGATCACGAGCTCGGCCTTCGCGGGCTCCTCGTAGGGGGCCGAGATGCCGGTGAACTCCGGGATCTCGCCGGCCCGCGCCTTCTTGTAGAGCCCCTTCACGTCGCGGCTCTCGCAGGTCTCGAGGCTGGCGGCCACGTAGGCCTCGATGAAGTCGCCGTCGTCCATCTTCTCGCGCACCGCATCGCGGTCGGCACGGTAGGGCGAGATGAACGCGGTCAGCACGATGATGCCGGCGTTGTTGAAGAGCTTCGCCACCTCACCGATTCGCCGGATGTTCTCCGTGCGGTCGTCGGGCGAGAAGCCGAGGTTCGAGTTCAGGCCGTGGCGGACGTTGTCGCCGTCGAGCACGTAGGCCACGCGGCCCTGGGAGAGCAGCTCTTTTTCGGCGGCCACCGCGACGGTGGACTTCCCCGAGCCGGAAAGGCCCGTCAACCAGATCGTCACGCCGCGCTGGCCGAGGCGCTTTTCGCGGTCGTCGCGCGTGACGTCGCCTTCGTGCCAGGTGATGTGGGTGCTCTTCGAGTCGCTCAAGGGGTTCCTCCAGACGGGGTGCGGCGGCCCCACCACTCCGGGGGCTCGGAAAGGGCGGCAGCGTAGCGCAACGGCCGGAGGCTGCTCTGGGCCCTGCCTGGCCTCAGTCGCGCCTCACGCGGCCTGCGCCCGGGCGCTGCTCACGAGCGCGCTTCACCTCTTCGACGATCCGGGCGGCAGCGCGGTCGATCTCGTCTTCGGTGTTGAAGCGGCCCAGGCCAAAGCGCACCGACTCGCGAACCTGTTCCTCTGGCAGACCGAGTGCCGTGAGGACCGGGCTCGGCCGCGGGTCCGCAGAGCTGCAGGCCGAGCCGGTCGAGAGGGCGACGTCGTGGAGCGCGATCAGCAGCGAATCGGCAAGCACGCCCTCGAACGCCAGGTTCAGGTTCCCCGGGAGTCGCGCGTCGAGCGGGCCGTTCACGCGCACGCCGTCGATCCCTTTCTCGAGGGCATCCTTCAGCCGGTCGCGGAGTACGGCGAGCCGGGCCGGCTCGACGTCGAGCGCGTCGACGCCGAGCGCGACGGCGCGCGCGAAGCCGACGCACAGCGCAACGGGCAACGTCCCCGACCGCAGGCCGCGTTCGTGGCCGCCGCCGAAGAACATCGGCTGGAGCCGGATTCGCGGGCGACGACGCCGCACAAAGAGCAGGCCGACGCCCTTGGGCCCGTGGAGCTTGTGCGCGCAGACCGACACGAGGTCGGCCGCGGCGGCTTCGACGTCGAAGGGCAGCTTCGTGACGGCCTGGGCCGCGTCCACGTGGAACACGACGCCGCGGGCCCGACAAAGCGCCCCGATCTCCGCCAAGGGTTGAAGCGTGCCGATCTCGCCGTTGGCCGCGGAGACCGAGACCACGAGTGTGTCGTCGCGCAGGGCGGCCCCGACCGCCTCGGGGTCGACCCGGCCTGCCCCATCCACCGGCAGCACGGTGGTGTCGAAACCTTCGCGGCCCAGTTGCTCCACCGCGTCGAGCACCGACGGGTGCTCGATGACGTTCGTGACGATGTGGCCCGAGCCGGCGGCACGCGCCACGCCGAGCAGGGCCAGATTGTTGGCCTCGGTGGCGCCGCTGGTGAAAACGATCTCGCGGGCCATCGCGCCGAGCGACGCGGCCAGCGACTCGCGCGCCTGTTCGACAGCCGCCTCGGCGCGCCAGCCGAAGACGTGGCTCTTGCTCGCCGCATTCCCGAAGTCGTCTTCGAAGTAGGGACGCATGGCGTCGACCACACGCGGGTCGACCCGGGTGGTGGCATGGTTGTCGAGGTAGATGGGAAGGCCGGCGCCGGCTTCCGCGCGGGGCGCCATGGGCGGCTCCGTCAGGCGGCGAAGGACTCGCCGCAACCGCAGGTGGTCGAGGCGTTGGGGTTTCCGATCTTGAAGCCGCTCTCCTGGAGGGTGTCGACGAAGTCGAGGGTCACGCCCACGAGGTAGAGGGCGCTCTTCTCGTCCACGACGACCTTCACGGGGCCGGCTTCGACGATGTGATCGGTTTCGCTGAAGTCCGAATCGAGGCTGAGCTGATACTGGAGGCCCGAGCAGCCACCGCCCACGACCTTCATGCGCAGGCCATGGGTCTCGAGCTTGTCGTCTCGGCCGAGCAGATCTTTCAGGCGGGCCTGGGCGGCCTCGGTGACCTCGAGCATCGCGAAATTCCTCCGTGAACTCGCAAGGATAGGCATGGGCAGGCCGGCGTCAAGCGAACCCGGTGCGCGAGTCGTCAGGGCGTCTCTTCGGCCGGACGCAGGCGCAGGAAGACTTCGCGGTTGCCCTTGGGGCCCGCCAGCCGGCTCTCGGCGCGGCCGACTTCGTGCCAGCCGCATTCGGCCGCAAACGCTGCGACCTTCGCCACCGCCTCGGCGCGGACCGCATCATCGCGCACCACCCCGCCCTTCCCGACCTGCTCGCGCCCGACCTCGAACTGGGGCTTCACCATCACGAGCCACTCCGCCCGAGGGCAGAGCGTCGTGAGCGGAGCGAGGACGAGGGTCGAAGAAATGAACGACACGTCCACGACCACGAGGTCGACGGGCCCGGGGAGATGGCTCGCCTCGAGATTTCGCGCGTTGGTGCGCTCGACCACCGCCACGCGGGGGTCTTGCCGGAGTTTCATGGCGAGCTGCCCGTAGCCGACGTCGACGGCGGTGACGTGGAGCGCCCCTTGCTGGAGCAGGCAGTCGGTGAAACCGCCGGTGGAGGCGCCGAGATCGAGCGCGCGCACGCCGGCCGGGTCGAGCGCGAGGTCTTCGAGGGCACCGGCGAGTTTCTCGCCGCCGCGCGAGACGTAGCGGCGCACTTCACCCCGCACCCGCACGGTTGCGGCATCCGCGACCCGTGTGCCCGGCTTGTCGACGGGTGTGTCGTCCACGAGTACACGGCCGGCTCGGATCAAGGCCTGGGCCAGGGTTCGGGAGTCGGCGAGGCCGAGCGCGACGACCCGCTCGTCGAGGCGCGTGCCCCTCAGGAGGGGTCGGGCTCGGAGGTGCCGAGGCCGCCCAGCGATTCGCGCACGGCTTGGGCGATGCCCGCGGCATCGAGTTGGAATTCCTTGCGCACGTCGCTCGGGCTGGCGTGTTCGATCAGGCGATCCGGCGCGCCGAGGCAGCGCACCGGGCGTTGGACGCCGGCCTCGGCCAGGGCCTCGAGGACCGCGCTGCCAAAGCCGCCCTGCACCACATGCTCCTCGACCGTCACGACGACACGGGCCTTGCTCGCCAGGGCCACGATGCGCTCCGTGTCGAGGGGCTTCACGAAGCGTGCGTTCAGCACCGCCACCGAGAGGCCCTCGCTCGCGAGTTCGGCCGCGGCCTCCATGGCGGGGTGCACCGGCAGCCCGAGGGCGATCACCAGGGCGTCCTCGCCGTCGCGCAGCAGCTCGGATTCACCGAGGGGCAGCGTCTTCACGTCGGGGTCGAGAGGCACGCCCCAGCCGGCACCGCGCGGGTAGCGTACGGCCGCCGGGCCCGGGTGCTCCACGGCGGTCTTCATCATGTGGCGCAGCTCGTTCTCGTCCTTCGGCGCCATCACCACCATGTTCGGCAGCGCCCGCAGATAGGCGATGTCGTAGACCCCCTGGTGCGTCGCCCCATCGGCGCCCACGAGGCCGGCGCGGTCGAGGGCAAAGGTCACGTCGAGATCCTGCAGACAGACGTCGTGCACGACCTGGTCATACGCGCGCTGCAGGAACGTGGAGTAGATCGCCGCCACCGGCTTCATACCTTCCGCGGCGAGGCCTGCGGCGAAGGTCACGGCGTGCTGCTCGGCGATCCCGACGTCGTAGAAGCGCTTCGGGAATTCGCGGCCGAACAGGTCGAGGCTCGTGCCGTCGGGCATGGCGGCAGTGATGCCGACGATGCGCTCGTCCTCTCTCGCCAGCTCGATCAGGGTCTCGGCGAAGACCTTCTGGTACTTCGGCGGGCCCGGCTTCGACGGTGCGGTCTTGCCCGAGGCGATCTCGAAGGGCCCAGGGCCGTGGTACTTGAGCGGGTCGCGCTCGGCGGGCTCGTAGCCGCGCCCCTTCGCGGTGATCGCGTGGATCAGGATCGGCCCGTCCCCGTCCGCCAGCATCTTCTTCGCGTTCTCGAGGGCCTCGAGGACCACATCTACGCGGTGCCCTTGGATCGGGCCCACGTATTTGAAGCCGAGCGCCTCGAAGAGCAGACCCGGCGAGAAGAAGACCTTCACGGACTCCTCGGCCTTCTGCGCCCAGTGGACCATGTCGCCCGGCAGCGAGGTCAGGAACTCCTTCGCCCAACGCTTGATGCTGCGCACCATGGGGGCCGAGAGCTTCCGCGACAGATACGACGAGAGCGCACCCACGTTCGGGTAGATCGACATCTCGTTGTCGTTGAGGATCACGAGCAGGTTCTTCTGGCGCAGGTCGCCCGCGTGGTTCAGCGCCTCGAAGGCCATGCCGGCGGTCATCCCGCCGTCGCCGATCATGGCAATGGCGAGCTGGTCGCTGCCCTGGTGCTCGAAGGCGCGGGCGATGCCGAGGGCCGCGGAAATCGAGGTGCCCGCGTGGCCGGCGCCGAAGTGGTCGTGCTCCGACTCGCAGCGGCGCAGGAACTTCCCGATCCCACCCGCTTGACCGATCGTGTCGAACTGCTCGCGCCGCCCGGTCAGCATCTTGTGCGCGTAACCCTGGTGGCCGACATCGAGGACGAGGCGATCCGCAGGCGTGTCGAAGACGTAGTGGAGGCCGGTCAGCAGCTCGACGGCGCCGAGGCTCGAGGCCAGGTGGCCGCCCGTGCGGCTGATGCGCTCGACGATCTCCTGACGCAGCTCGGCGGTCACCTGCGGGACCTGCTCGCGCGGCAGGCGGCGCAAATCCTCGGGCGAATGAATCCCGGGTAGGAGCGGCCCTGCGGTGAGATCCGACTTGCCCTCGGTCAACGGCTCGTGCCTCGGCAACAGATACTCGTGCCTCCGCAACCCGTGCGATGGGGCGTGTGATTCAAAGCGTTCTCCCTACGGCGAAACGGGCCAGCTCTCGCAGAGGCTCCGCCGGTTCACCCAGGCTTTCGAGTTCGGCGAGGGCCGACGCGAGCAACGCCTCGGCTCGCTTCCCGGCCTCGTCGCTGCCGAGGACGGTGACCAGGGAGCAGGCCTCGCGTGCCCCGCCCTGGGCCTCGTCGAGCAGATCATCGGCGATTTGGAAGGCCATGCCCGCATCGCGCGCAAAGCGGCCGAGCCGCTCGAGTGTAGCCGGGCTTGAGCTCGCCACCCGGGCGCCCCCCACGACCGCCGCGCGGAACAACGCCGCCGTCTTGCGCTCGTGGATCCAGGCCACGTCCGCTTCCGCGAGCGCGTCACCTGCCGCCAGGTCTTCGGACTGCCCACCCACCAGCTCCCGCGAGCTCGCGGCCGCGGCCAGCTCCCGTGCTGCGGCGACGCGGACCTCGGGCGCGAGGTCCCCCGCCTCGAGGAGGATTCGGAATGCCTCGGCCAGCAACCCGTCGCCCGCCAACACCGCCGTAGCCTCGTCGAACGCGACGTGGACCGTGGGTTGGCCGCGACGGAGCGCATCGTCGTCCATGCAGGGGAGATCGTCGTGCACCAAGGAGTAGGTGTGGACGAGCTCGATCGCTGCAGCGATGGGGACCGCGGCGTTCGAGTCGCCGCCCGCGGCTTGGGCGGCAGCAAAGGCAAGCGCCGGGCGGAAGCGCTTGCCGCCCGGGAAGAGGAGGTGCCGCATGGCCGCGTGGAGCCGCTCTGGGCGCTCGCTGGCCGGCGGAACATGGGCGTCGAGGAAGCGATCGACGCGGGCCGCACTCTCGGCGAGGTAGGCGTCGACGTCCATCAGTCGCCCGCCTCGGCATCGTCCCCTTCGAAGGGGCGTTCGAACAGCTCGCCATTCTTCTCCACGAGGACGGCGATTCGTTGGCGGGCCTCGCCCAGCTGCTCGGCGCAGCGGCGCGAGAGGGCCACGCCTTCTTCGAAGACCGAGAGCGACGCCTCGAGCTCGAGCTCGCCCGATTCCAGCTCGCCCACGATGGCTTCGAGTCGCGCCAGAGACGCCTCGAAGGGGGCAGCCTCGGGCTCGGCCGGGGTCTCGGAAGTTCGCGCTCGGCGGGGCATGAGTGGGGCGAATCGTACCCGCCGGCCCTGGTGGCGTCAATTCGGGCTTAGCTCGGAACCCATCGAAAGAAAAAGAGATTTCAGCCGCGGGGGGCGCCACGAGGGGGCCGCACGTCCGCCTCGATCTCGCCATCGGCGAGGCGGATCCGCAGCGGATCCCCCGCCCCGACATCGCCCGGCGCGCGCACGATCGCGCCGTCGTCGGCGCGTTGGACGAGGGCGTAGCCGCGCCCGAGGACGGCAAGCGGCGAGAGGCTGTCGAGCCGACCGGCGTGGGCCGAGAGCCGGGCTTCGCCGCGCTCGAGACCCATGGCCAGCCCGCGACGCAGGCCACGGAGTGCCGTCGTGAACCGTTCGGCCTGGAGAGCCAGGCGCGCGCTCGGCGCCAGCCCGCGCAGGGCCGTGTGCCAGTGGCGCAGGCTCGCCTCGGCTTCGTCGATGCGCGCATCGGCGGCACGCACGAGCCAGGCGGTCGAGGCGGCCAGCTCGTCGGCCATGCGTTCGCCATCGGGCACGGCGGCCGCGGCCGCCGCCGAGGGGGTCGGCGCTCGCAGGTCGGCGGCGAGGTCCGCGATGGTGACATCCACCTCGTGTCCGACGCCGCACACCACCGGCACCGGGCAGGCACGGATCGCCCGGGCCACGGCTTCGTGGTTGAAGGCCTGAAGATCCTCGAGGGAGCCACCCCCCCGCACGAGCAGCACCACGTCGACCTCGGGGCGCGTCGCAATGGCGGCGAGCGCAGCGGCCACCTCGACCTCCGCCCCGGCCCCCTGTACCCGAGTCGGTGCCAGCAGGATCGGCGTGCCGCCGTGTCGACCCTCGGCGACGCGCAGGACGTCATGCAGCGCAGCGCCGGTTGCCGAGGTCACGACGCCCACCCGGCGAGGCGCATCGGGCAGCGGGCGCTTCAGACCCTCGTCGAACAAGCCCTCGCGCTCGAGGCGTGCGCGGAGTTGCTCGAAGGCGAGCTGAAGGGCGCCCTCCCCCCGTGGCTCGAGGTTGCGCACGATCAGTTGGAGATCGCCGCGCGGCTCGTAGACCGTGAGTTCGCCGTAGGCCAGCACGGCCATGCCGTCCTCGGGCTCGAAGACGAGGCGGCGCGCCGCGCCCCGGAAGAGCGCACAACGAAGTTGAGCGTCGTCGTCCTTCAGGGTGAAGTAGGCGTGGCCGGAGGCGGGCTGGCGGAGGTTCGAGATCTCGCCGGCGACCCAGACGCGCCCGACGGAATCGTCGAGCAGGCGCCGCACCCCCGCTACCAGGTCGCCAACGGCGAAGATCTGGCGCGCAGCGCCAGCGCCGGGTTCGCTGCGGTCGGAGGCCTCGTCGAACACGTGCGGGGGGAGGCGCCGGCTTACGGCTTGGCGAGGGTCTGGATCTCGGACTCGCCGCGCGTCCGGTTCGCTGCGGTGAGCCGCTCGAAGTAGCTCCAGCTCTTCAGCACCTCGAGGGCACGGGTGAGTTGGACATCTTCGGCGTCGTCCACCGCCGAGTCGGCCTCGGCGCCCGGCGCCTCGCCTTCCTGGGCGGGCTCCGCGTCGCCCGGCACGGCGTCGGGGTCGGCCTCTTCGATGGTGAAGTGGCCCTCCAAATCGGCTTCCCGCACACGCTGGCGTTGGGTTTCCTTTGCTGCCACGACCGTCGGCCGCTCGACGACGATGTCGGGCTCGATGCCGACCTCCTGGATCGAACGATCGCCGGGCGTGTAGTAGAGCGCCGTGGTGAGGCGCAGGCCCGAGCCGTCTTCGAGGGGGATGATGGTCTGAACCGAGCCCTTGCCGAAGGAGCGCGTGCCGAGCACGAGCGCCCGGTCATGGTCCTGCAGCGCGCCGGCAACGATCTCCGAGGCGCTCGCTGTCCCCGCATTGACCAGGATGACCATCGGGTAGCCGTCCTCGGTCTCTTCCGGGTGGGAGCTGAACTCGTGACGCTGGCTCTCGACACGACCCTTCGTGTAGACGACAAGCCCTTCGGAGAGCCACACGTCCGCCACTTCGACGGCCTGATCGAGCAGGCCGCCCGGGTTGTCGCGAAGGTCGAGGACGAGGCCGGTCAGGTCGCCGCCGCCGAGCTCCTGGCGAAGGGCCGCCAGGGATTCGCGCAGGTCGCGCCCCGTACGCTCCTGGAAGGCCCGCAGCCGGACGTAGCCATAGCCATCGTCCAGCAGCTCGTGGTCGACCGAAACGATCTTCACGATGTCGCGGATGATCGTATAGGGCTGCGGCGTCTCGAACCCGTCGCGCTCGATCGTGATGGTGATCTTCGTGCCCTTGCGCCCCCGCATCAGCTTCACGGCCTCGACGAGGGTCATGCCCTTGGTGCCGCGGCAGGGCTCGGTCCACTCTTCGGGCTTCTCGGTCGGGCAGATGCCGACGATCATGTCGCGCGCTCGGACCCCCGCGCGCTGGGCCGGGGTGCCATCGATGGGCGAGATGACCTCGATGAAGCCGTCGCGTCGCTTCGCGATCTCGATGCCGAGCCCGGCGAACTCGCCGCGCGTGTCGACCTGCATCTCCTTGTAGACATCGGGTGCGAGGTAGGACGAGTGCGGATCGAGGGTCTGGAGCATGCCGCGCACGGCGCCCTCGATGAGCGCGCCTTCGTCGACACTCTCGACGTAGTTCTTGCGCACGAGGTTGAGCACGCTGGTGAAGAGGTTCAGGTCCTCGTACCGCGTCGCGGCGAGGCTCGTCACGCTGCCCGACAGCCCGAGGAAGAGCCCGGCGGCGGCGACGCCCGAGGCGAAGGGAACGAGGATGCGGAACTTTTGCCGGCTCATGGGCACTCTCCTGCGGGACGCGGGGGCTGGGACTGTTGGGGGCCGCGGCTTCGGCCGGGCGACCCCGGGGATTCGTTGATTCCGCCTGCGCTTCCGATGAGTTCGGCGGCCAGGGGTTTCTTCTTGATGACAGGGCGGAGTCTAGCGCCGTCCCCCGCAGACGACCGGGCGAAGTCTAGCCCCCTCCCCCGCCAGCGAGCCAGCCACTGGGGTCCTGGGCCTCCGCCCCGCGGCGAACCTCGAAGTAGAGGACGGGGCCTCGGAGCGATCCGGTGTCGCCCGCAGTGCCGACTATGGCACCGGGGTCGAGTGCGTCCCCGACCTCGACGGCGATCTCCCCGAGGTGGGCCGACACCGTGAAGTAGTCGTCCCCGTGGTCGACGATCACGAGGTTCCCGTAGCCGCGGAAACGCCCGGCGAAGCGAACGCTTCCTTCGGCCACGGCGCGAACCGTGGCGCCGCGCTGCACGCGGTAGTCGATGCCCTTGTGGAAGGTCTCGGTGCCGAACTCATGGTCGACCTCGAGGCCGAAGGGCCGGAGGATCGGCGCCTCCACGGGTGGGGGCAGCTGGCCGCGGAGCGCCGCGAAGCTGCCCCGGGGGCCGCGTGAACGGAGCGAGGCGAGCTTCTCTTCGAGGGCCCGGGCGGCGCGCTCGAGCTCGATCAGGGCCGCGCGCTCGCGCTCGCGATCGCCCCGCACCGAGGCCAACAAGGTCTTTCGGGCGCCGCGCTCGGCCCGCAGCTCCTTCGAGCGGGCGTCGAGGTCGCCGATGGCCCCGTCGCGATCGGCGGCGGCGGCCACGTTGCGCTCGCGCGCCGATGCGAGCGCGACGGCCTGCTCGCGTTGGCGATCGAGCATCACGCGGTCGTGGTCGAGAAGCCGGCGCAGGGCTCTCGAGCGGGCCAGGAATTCGCGGAGGGACGACGCCGAGAAGAGCAGGCGCACGGGCCCGAGTTCGCCCGCCTTGTAGAGCGACACGGCCCGGGCCGAAAGCGCGCCGCGCGTGCGCGCGAGGTCGCGGCCGAGGGTCTTCTCTTCGGCCTGGACGGCGGCCAGCTCGGTCCGCGCGTCGGCGAGCGCCCGGCGGGCATCGACCTCGGCTTCGGCGAGCAGGCCTGCGCTCTCCTCCAGCGCCTCGAGTGTCTCGAGCAGGCCGCGTTCCTTGCGCTCGTAGCCCGAGACACGCTCGCGGCCCGTGGCAATGGCCTCGCGCAGGGCCTCGAGCTCGGCTTCGTCCGCTCGCGCCATCGCCGGGGACAGCAGGACGGCCACCGCCGCGAAGACCGCTGCGCCTCGCGCCGGGCCCTTCACGCCGCCCGCCAGGCCGAACCGACCGCCGAGAGTGAGCCCACGCAGCCGAGCCCGGCGCCCGCCAAGACGAAGGCGAAGATCTCGGGCGCGTCGAAGAAGACCGGGTCTCCGTGGCCGATCAGGAAGGCCAGGGTCGCGCCGAGCAAGGCCGTCACAAGTTCGAAGCCGGCCCAGAGGACGGCGAGAGCGAGCAACGACCCCGCGGTGCCCTGGAGTACGCCTTCCAGCAGAAATGGCGTGCCGATGAAGCCGCGACTCGCGCCGACCAGGGCGAGGATCTCGATCTCGTCGCGCCGGGCATAGACCGCGAGCCGGATCGTGTTCGACACGATCAACAGCGCCGCCAGGGCGAAGACGAGGCCGAGGGCCGCGGCGACGCCCCGCAACCCGTCGAGCACGCGCCCATAGGTGTCGACCCATTCCTGGCCATGACCGATCTCGTCGATGCCGGGAAGGCCCTCGATGGCCTCCACGAGGCGGGCGATGCCGGCCTCGGTCCGTTCTTCGGATGCCAGGGCGATCTCGAGTGAGGCGGGCAGCGGGTTCTCGACGAGCCCGTCGAGCAGGCCCGCGCGGTCGCCCGCTGCGCCCTCGAAGCGGCGCAGGGCCTCGTCACGCGTCACGACCTCGACGCTGGCAACGCCCTCGACCGTCGAGACCCGGGTCGCCAGCTCGCGAACCGCTTCGTCGTCGAGCCGGTGAGCGAGATAGGCACTCACGGTCAGGTCCTGCCCCACGCGATCGACGATCCCCGACATCTGCTTCAAGGCGAGTCCGAAAACACCCATCACGACGAGCGTGGTCGCGATCGTGCCGACGGCGACGGCGCTGGTCACAGGGTTCGAACGCAGGCCATCGATGGCGGTGCGGACGAAGTAGAGCGCGCGCCAGAGCGAGGTCACGGCCCGGCCTCCGCCAGCTCGCCCGCCTGCAGATGCAAGACGCGCCGCGCGTAGCGCTCGACCAGCGAGTGGTCGTGCGTCGCCACGACCACGGTGGTGCCGCGCGCCGCGGCCGCGGCGATCAGATCCATGATCTCGAGGGTCAGCTCGGGGTCGAGGTTTCCCGTGGGTTCGTCGGCCAGCAACAGCTCGGGCTCGCCGACGAGCGCTCGGGCGATGGCCACCCGCTGTTGTTCGCCGCCCGAAAGCGAGACCGGCGCGTGGTGGCGGCGGTGTTGCAGGCCCACCTGCTTCAGCATGCGGAATGCCCGGGAGCGGACCTGACGCGGCGGTTCGCCCCGCACGGCGAGGGCGAGGCCCACGTTCTCCTCGACGGTCCGCCGCTGCAGGAGCTTGAAGTCCTGGAAGACCACGCCGATCCGGCGGCGCAGGGTCGGCACCGCCGAGTCGGACAGGCGCGCGATGTTGCGCCCGCCGATGATGATGCTCCCCTCGCTCGGCTTCTCGGCGGCGAAGAGCAAGCGCAGCAACGTGGTCTTGCCGGCGCCCGACGGCCCGGTGAGGAAGATGAGCTCGCCCTTGCCGATGGAGAGGTTCACGTCGCGCAGCGCATACGCCCCGGGCAGGTACGACTTCGAGACGTGGTACATGCGGACCAGCGCTTGGCGCGAGGTCTCGCCTTGGGGGCTCACCGCGGGGCGTGCCTCGACACGCGGGGCGTGGCCTGGGGCGCGCAAGGCGCGACCGGGGGCGCGCTCACCGCTGGCTGCGCTGGCGCGCGGATTCGAGCAGGTAGTCGAGGACGACTTCGTCGAGAGGCCGCTGGCGGTCGGGGGCGGCGCCCTCGTCAGAAGGCGGCGCGAGATCTTTGGCGGGGGTCGCAGGCTCGGGCGTCTGCGGCTGTTCGGCGGCGGCGAGGTCGGGCGTCGGCGGCTCTTCGGCGGCCGCGGTGTCGGGCGCCGGAGTCGGCCGGTCGGTCACGTCTGTGGCGGCGCTGCGGGACCCCGAGCCGAGACGTTCGCGAATGGCTCGATCATGGGCGCCGCTGCGCAGCTGGTCGAGCATCGCGCCGTGCTGTTCGTCCATGAGGCGCTTGACCTGGGGCTCGAGTTCGTCGCCCTCCTCGAGAAGGTGCGCATAGCTCTGCTTCTCCGAGGCGAGGACGTTCCCGCCGTGGAACAGGTGCGTGATCACGTGCGGGTGATCCCGCCCACTGTCCTCGGTCTGGACATGGAACAGCACGCTCTTGTGCCGGATGTTCGTATTGAATCCCGAGAGCATCGCGGGCCTGGTTCTCCCCCGGAAGGCCGCAAACGGACCCTGGTTCCCCCCGGAAGGCCGCAAACGGACGAAGCGCGGCGAGTTTGTCCAACGCCCTGCCCCTCCGCAAGCCACACCGGTCGGCAGCTTCGGCGGAAACCCGGTCACCCGTGACCGGAATCCACCTCACTCCTCATCGGCCGACCCTGCCGATCCCTGAAACTCCGACTACAATGGCGCCCGTTCCACGCCCCCGGGTGCGCCCGGGGCCCACGAGAGGACTCGATGCCTGCAACGAGCCGATGGCTGGGGCTGCTCGCCCTCGCCGCCCTCCTCGGCGCCAGCGCCCCCGCCCACGCCTCCGACGATTCCTGGCTCGACTCCATGAATCGCGGGAGCCGCGACTTCAACTTCTGGATGTTCGACCACGTCCTCGAGCCGGCCTCGCGCGGCTACAACTACGTGATGCCCAAGTGGGGGCAGCAGCGGATCCAGAACCTCTTCGAGAACCTCGAGCGACCCCGCGACGTCGTGAACAGCCTCCTCCAGGGCAAAGGCCGCCGGGCGGGCAACCACCTCGCAGCCTTCCTGGTGAACACCACCGCCGGGCTCGCGGGCATGTTCGTCCTGTCGGATCGCTTCCTCGACATCGAGCCGCCCGAAACCACGAACGAGACCCTCGGCGTCTATGGGATCCCCTCAGGCCCCTATGTCGTCGTGCCCCTCTACGGCGAGACCTGCCCGCGCTGCGCCCTCGGCTCGGTGGGCGATGCCGTCCTCTACCCGCTCTTCTGGATCCCCGGCCAGGCCGGCCTCTACGCCGGCATCGGCGCCCGCGGCCTCAACGCCATCAACCTCGTAGCCAAGCAGATGCCGCCGGCCTACTCGGGCAGCGACTCAGAGTGGAAGGCCTATCGCGAGCGGCTTCACGACCGTCACGGCTACACCGAAGCGAAGCGCCTGTTCTTCGAGAATCAGGAACTCGACATCGCCGACTAGCGGCGGCTCGCTCGGAGAGCGGCGCGCGGATGCGCGCCCCCCTCCGAGCACGACGGCGCGCCGTGGGGCTACACCTCCCGCTTCCGGCTCGACCCGAACGGAAGCCAAGCCAGCACCGCCCCGCCCAGCAGGGCGACACCGCCCGGCTCGGGCACCCCGAACACCGGGCCCGAGCCTGGGGTCGGCGTTGCGAGCACGACGAAGTCGGCGGCGTTGTCGCCGGTATCGATGTCGGCGAAGCGGCGTGCGAGGCTCGACCCGGCAGCCGGATCGGGCGCTGCCGCTCCCTCCCCGGCAAAGACCTGGGCAGGCGTGAACACCCCGTAGCCGAGGGCGTCGAGCACCGTCGTCTCCGAGCGCAGCACCAGCGAGTCGGGCCCGTTCTGGAAGTCGAAGTTCGCAAGCTGGTCGGCCCCGGCCACGAAGGTCACCCCTCCGCCCGTCACGTCCGCCAGGACGAAGAACCCGTCCGCTGCGATCGCACCCGAGAGCGCGATCGTCACCGTGACGGCGCCCCCAGCCCCGTTCACGCCCTCGATCCGCAGGCCGTCCAGCGACTCGCCGGGCGTGCCGTGGAGTTCGACGAAGACCGAGCCGTCGTCGCTCCCGGCGGCGTCGTAGAGCACCTCCGAGAGGATCGGGAGCGCCCGCGCGTCGTGTGGCGCGCCCAGCAGCAAGGCGGCGCAGGCCGCCACCGCGCCGATCGGCACGGCCAGGGTTCGCAATATGGAAGTTCGATGATTCAAGTGGGGTCTCCTTGGGACCACTGGGGCGAAGCGTCAGGGAGCCAGGCGCACGGCCCGACGGCCGAACCAGCCGCCGGTCCAGGCATCGATCCCAGCCACGAGTTCGTCGGCGCGCAGTCGCAGCCGAGCCGCCTCGAGCGGCTGGCCGGGAGGGAGCGTGAGCAACTCGAGCAACACGCGACGGCGTTCGAAATAGAGGTGGTGGATCTCGTCGAGCACGTCGTCGCGGAGTTCGATGAGCTCGCGCGTCTCACGTGAAACGTCCACGGATTCAGGGTGGTAGAGCACATCTCCGAGATCCCAGGTGAAGCTCAGCGAGGTCTCGAAACGGGTCGACCGGTCGTCGACGCGGTCCGAGAGCGAATGCAGCGCTCCCGAGGTGAAGACCTCGTCGGAGTCGTCACGTCGCATGACGTCGCGATCGCGGTCGAGTCGCAGTGCGAGCGTAGGAAACCAACCCCGGCGCTCGACCCCCCGGCGCATGGCCCGCAGGCGCGGCGCACCGAGATCGAGATAGTCGAGGGCCGCACGCCGGACGGCCTCGATGGGCGGGTCGCCGCGCTCCTGGAAGACATCGACCGGGAGGTCTGCGACCGAGCCGGCGGCCGGTGCCAAGGCCCCGGGCCCGGGGTTCGAAACGAGCAGGCCCCGCTCGGTCGCGACGAAGGACGCTCCGTTTCCACCGGCCACGGCATGGGACTCGAGCGAGCCGAGGGGCGGCGGCGCGCGGCGCCACGGCCCGGCTGCCGCCGCGGCCACCCAGAGGCCGCGCTCCGTCGTGAGCCACCAACGACCCTCGACCTCGAACAGTCGCCGGGCTTCCGCACCGGGCGGCAGCGCTGGACAGACGCGTTCGGGCCCCACCAGGCACCCACCGCGCAGCAGCGTCCACGCCTCGCTGGCGTCGCGTGAGATCCAGACATCCGCCGCGCTGCGCGGCCCGTCCCCTGGCGTGCCGAGCCGGCTCCGCGCCACGACGGTGGGGGACGCCGCCCCGCCGCCGAGCTCCACCCAATGCGCGACGCCATCGACGACCGCGCCCACCCGCCACAGCCCGGAGCCAGGCGAGGACGCCGTCGCCAGCGCAGTCACTTCGCCGCTCGGGAGCACGGGGTCGAGCCGCGTCCACTCCCCGCCGGGCCCGAGGAGATGAAGGCCGTCGGAACCGGCGGCCAGCCACTGCGAGCCGACGGGACGGATCCGATGAACCGCGGCGCCTCGGGCCCAGGGCGCGGCGGCCTCGCTCGCGCGGCCCTCAGGCCAGCGCCGCAAGCCCTCGTCCCCGGCGATCCAGAGCCCACCGTCCGGGGCGAACGCAAGCTCGCGCACCCCGCGGGCCCGCTGCACGGGTGCCAGGGACGCGCCGAAAACGCCCACCCAGACCGCACCTCGATCCGCCACCGCGAGCCGCCCCGTGCCCGGCTCGTAGGCCAGCGCTACGACCGCTCCGGCCGGCTCGGGCGCTGCCTGCCAGGCCGTCTCGAAGGCCCGAGCCTCCGCGGCCATGGCGATCACGGCCAGGACTACTGCGGCGACCCGGGCGGCGCGGAACGAGCTCGACGTCATGGGGCCTCGTGAGAGCAAGCCGCGTGCCGAGCGAGAACCCCGTCCAGGCGGCCAGGAAGGCCCCGCGCCCACCCCTGGGCACGTGCGCGGAGTCACCCGCTGGCAACGCCGACACGGGCCGGTTCCTCCTGATCGGGCGGGCTTCTCCCCGTCAATCCGCCGGCCTTCCTTGACGGGATGCGGACGCTTTCCAAGAATCCCGCGATGCACCGCTCTGGACCCTGCCGATCGCTCGTGACCCTGGCGGCCCTGGCGCCCCTTCTGCTTGCGCCAGCGCTCGCCCTGGGTGCCGTGGCGGGGGCCGAGACACCGAAGATCTACAAGTGGGTCGACTCGAATGGGATCGCCCACTACACGACCGACCCCGATCGAATCCCCAAGGCCCTGCGCAACCGCATCCAATCGACGCGTCCGGCCCCCGAGCCGGTGCCGGTGCCCCAGGCGGAGGTGGCCCCGCCG
>JAFDDA010000155.1 GCA_019311105.1 Deltaproteobacteria bacterium | reverse complement strand
CCGACCGGCGATGCGGGCCCGACCGGCCCCGCCGGTCTGCTCGGCCCGTCCGGGCCCGCGGGACCTGCGGGCCCGATCGGTCCGGCGGGCCCCGATGGGCCGCGCGGCGCGACCGGCATCGCCGGCCCGCCTGGGACGACGGGCGCGACCTGGCATGTGGGCGGGTCGCCACCGAGCCCGAGCGCGGGCCAGCCCGCCGACCTCTTTCTCGAGACCCGCAGCGGCGACATCCACCGCAAGGGCACCCGCGGTTGGGTACGCGTGGCGAACCTGCGCAGTGCCGCCGCAGGACCTGGTGCCACCTGGTTCACGGGTCGCGGGACGCCCGACGACGGGGTCGGGCGCGACGGCGACCTGTATCTCGAACTCTCCACGGACGCCGTCTGGCGCAAGGCCCTCGGCTGGAAGCGCTTGGCGAGCGACCGCGCGGAATCGCCGCGCTGGACCGTGGGCAACCGCTTCCCCCAGTCCGAGGACGGCGTCGAGGGGGAGTACTTCCTCGACCTCAGCACGGGCACGATCCATCGCAAGCGGGCGAGCCTCTGGCGCGAACTCGAGCGCATCGAGCTCGGCGCCGGCACGTGGGACTGGGGCGGTGGCCCTCCGAGCGCAGACGCGGGGAACCCGGGCGATGCCTACCTCGACACGGCCACGGGTCGGGTCCATCGCAAGATCCGAGGTTGGCGGCCTCTCACGGCACTCGGGGGAGGCGCGGGCCCACCGCCCTCGGCCGGCACGGCGTTCACCCTCGGCGAGGGGGCCCCGACAGGCGGCACCGGCTCGCTGGGCGACCTGCATCTCGACACGGCGTCCGGCCGGCTCTACCAGCGACGCGAGAGTGGCTGGGTGCGGGCCTTCACTTTCGGCACGCCGCCGCCGCCTCCTCCTCCTCCGCCCGATGAGGGGCCCTGAGCCCAAGAGAAGGCAGCGCGAATCGCCCGCTCGTTGCCCGTTTCTATACTCGGAACCCGCGCACAAGCGACCTGGAGGCCCAGGCGTTGCGTTTCGCGCCAGGGCCGGGCAACACTTTTGCGCGATGCGCGATGACTTCGCGCGGAGGGGGCCACATGCGACGAATGATCGGTGCCGGGTTTCTAGGGCTTGCCTTGTTGGGCGGGCCTGTGACGGCGGTGTTCGCGGACGATCTCGAAGGCGCAGCCTTGCCGGCCATGGAAGAGGAAGGGTCGAACCGAAACCTCATTCTTGGTGCGATCGTTGCCCTGGTCGTGATCGGTGGAGGGGTCGCACTCAGCCGGCGGAGCTGACACCCACCCGCTTCCGCCCTGCTCGCTTTCCATGCACGGCTGCGCCGCCAGAGCGTATCCTGCCGCTGCGAGAGGGGGGATCATGATGTCTGGATGGAGCCGAAGGGTGGCGTCGATCGCCGCCGTGCTGTTGTGGGCCTGCGGTTCGCTATGTGCGAGCGCCGAGACCGCGATGCCGCGGGTCCGCGTGGCGCGGCCCGCTGAGGGCGGGGCGGTGCTCGCGCTCGACGCCGCACTCGCGAGCTATGAATGGATCCAACTCGTGCCGGCCTCCGCCCCGGCTTCCTTGACGATCGATGTCGAAACCGAGGGCCTGCGCATTCGCGGCGCCGATGGGGTGGCGGCGGCGCCGGCCATCGCAGTGGCCGCCCCCGACGCGGGGCGCCGGTTGGCCGAGGCGGTTGTGCGGGCGGCTCATCGCCACGCCATCTCGAGTCTCCACAATCCGGCTTCTCGTCTCGATGTCGGGTTCTCGCTCGAGCGCGCCGATGGCGGGCCCGAGGACGGGCCCCTCGTGCGCGTGGAGCCAGGCGCCGAGCTTCGCTGGGAGGCGCGCAACGCGTCCGGCAAATCTCTCTATGTGACCGTCTTCGCGGTGTCGGCCGATCGCGGCGTGACGTTGGTCTACCCCTTCCACAGCCGGCCGAAGCCCCTCCGCTCGGGCGACGCCGTCGATCAGAAGGGGTCCGTGGACATTCCCGAAGGCGCGCGCACGGCGACCGATCGGCTGCAGCTCGTGGCCACCCCGGCACGGATCGACCCGGAACGCTTCACCGACCCCGAACGGCTCGGCGACGCCCTGGCCGAGCTCGCCCAGGGCGACTGGTTCGGCGCCCACCACGAGATCTCCGTGCGACGCGAGGTGGCGGAGATCGTCGAAGAGTCCCCGATCGCCCGAATCGTGCCCGAGCAGCGTGCGCAATCGGGAGCCGCTGCAGTGGCTGCGCCCGGAACGCGTGCAGCGAGCCCGTTGGCCGAAGCGAGCCCGCCCGCGCCTCGCCGCCGTGTCGGCCGGGGTGCGCCGCGGGTGCTGCGCTTCGGCGTGCACTTTGCGCGCCCGACCGAGCTCGGCGCGGTGAAGTCGCGGCTCGCCAAGCTCCGCACGCTCTGCGGGCGGGGAGGCATGGCGTGCACGGTAAAGCGCTTCTTCGGGGAAGGCGACGTCTTCGAGATCGAGCGTCGCGGACGACGGCTGCGAGAGGGAGCGAGCCAGACCGTGGCCTCGGCCTTCGAGCAGGCCTATGCGATCCGCTCGGGCATCGATGCCGCTCGGGCCGAGCCCTTCCTCGAGTTGGAGATGCTCTACGGCACGGAGGGCGCGGCGAGCAGCGCGTCGGCCCCGAGCGATGACTGGCACTTGAGGCACGTCCGAGCGGCGGACGCTTGGGCGACGCTTCGCCAAAGCGGCCGAGCCAAAGGCCGCGAGGCCGAAGGCATCCTCGTGGCCCACGTCGACACGGGCTATCGCCCGCATCCGGAGGTCTGGGACGGCGCGGGGGCGGCGCCGCCACTTCGCGTGAGCGCCGGCCGGGATTTCGTGGCCGACGACGAGGACGCGCTCGACCCGATGACGGGCCGACGGCCCGAGGCGCACCCCGCCCACGGGACGGCGAGTGCCAGTGTGTTGGCGAGCCCGTCGGGCTGCCAGCTCGACGGGCAGGCCGGGTGTGCCGCCGGCATCGCGCGCGGCGCCGAGCTGGCGCCGTTGCGCGCGCACCGCTCGGTCTCGCACTTCCACTCCGGCCGGTTGGCACGGGTCCTCCATGACGCAGCCACCGGGGCTCTCGTGGAGCCCGTCGACCTCGTGTCGGTGACCATGGCGGGGCCGCCCGGCTGGGCCCTCTGGCAGGCCTCGGCGCTGGCCGAGCGCCGAGGCCTCGTGGTGGTGGCATCGGCAGGGAGCGCAGGCGGGCCGGTGCTGTGGCCAGCGCGCTTCCCGTCGACGATCGGCGTCGCGACGACCGGGCCGGGTTGCCAGGGTTGGAGCGCCAGCGGGCGCGGCTTGGGGGTCGACGTGTCGGCGCCAGGGCACGACATCTGGCGCGCCAGCACTGCAGAGGGAGGCCACTACATGAACGCGCCGGGGTCGAGCGGCGGCTTCGCGGCGGCCGTCGTGAGTGGCGGCGCGGCACTCTGGCTCGCTCGACACGCCGCGGAGGATCGCCTCGCTGCACTGCGGGCTGGCGGCGGCCTGACGGCGGCACTCCGTGCCTCGCTCTCTGCGACGGCCTGGAAGCCCGCGCGTTCGCCGAAGGGCGTCGTCTGCCAGCGTGGCGGCTGGGACGCGAGCTTCGGCCCGGGGATCCTGGATGCGGCGGCGCTCGTGAAACGGCGCCCGGCGGCCGGCGCCGGCCCACCGCCGGCTGTGGCGTTGCTCGACCTCCCGCTCTTCCGCTCGATCCATCCGGCGGGTGCGGCAGCGCGCGCCGGGGAGTCCTATCGGCAGCTCTTCGACCTCGCGCCCGAGGCACGCATCGAGGCGGTGGCCTACTTCGAGGCCGAGGTCCTTCATCACTACGCCATGACCGAAGAGGTCGCCCGGGCGCTCGACCTCGCGGTGGGGAAGGGTGCGTCGCCCGAAGCCTTCGTGGCTGCGCGGCGTGCGCTCCTTCGTCAGGGGCTTTCGAAGCCGTTGCGCGAAGCCCTGCGGCCGCCCGAGTCGTAGGACGGATGGAGCTCGCCGTGGCTCAGGCGTCGACGACGCTCGGGTCGCCGATGTGGCGCGCTACGAGCGCGTAGAAGCCCACGCGTCCGGTCCCGAAGCGGACGAGGTCTTTCTGCGCGAAGCGCGCCGCCTCGGCAGAGATCGGCTTCGCGTGGCGCGCCTTCATGTGGGCCTCGGCAACGCGCTCCATCGAAACGAAGCTTCCGACCGCTTCGTCCACCCGCGCCGCGACGGTGAGGAGCCCGTGGTTGCGCAGGATGATCGCGCGGTTGCCGCCAAGGGCCTGGGCGATGCGAGCCCCGGCCTCGGTGCTCTGCACCTGGACCTCTTCGTCGTCGAAGATCGCGTGGTCCTCGAAGAAGACGCACGCTTCCTGGGTGATCGGTTCGATGGGTCGCACCTCGGCGGAGAACGGCGTGCCCCAGCCGGTGTGGACATGGCAGGCGCTCACGGCTTCGGGTCGTGCCATCAGGATCGGGTGATGGATGTAGTAGGCGGCGGTGTTGGTCACACCCTCTCCCTCGACGAGCTTGCCGTCGGGGCCGACCAGAACCAGGTCGGAGACCTTGGCCTGGTGGTAGGACACGCCGTAGCGAAGCAGCCAGAAGCAATCGGTGCGCTCGGGGTCGCGGGCGCTGATGTGGCCGTCGCCGAGGTCGCCCCACCGCTGGGCGGCGAGAATGCGATAGCCGAGGGCGACCTGGCGCTTGCGTTCGGCTCGGACTTCTTCGGCGGAGGGTTCGCTCATGGGGTCTCCTTGCCGAAACCGTAGAGCAGGCCCGGCTATACTGCCCGGCGACCCGCAGCCGCGAAGGAGACCTCATGGAATCGCCCCGTCAGACCACCTTCACTGCCATGCGCGACGGGACGCGTGAGGACTACGGGGAGATCGGCCGCCACTCTCTCGAGTTCGTGAAGGGGCTCCCGGACCGGATCCTCACTCATCTCCAGATTCTCTCCGGCGATACGGGCGGCTACGCGGTGGATCGGCTCACCCACAGCCTGCAGAGCGCTACGCGAGCTCAGCGCGACGGCCGAGACGACGAGTATGTGGTGTGCGCTCTCGTCCACGACATCGGCGACACCCTCGCGTCGACGAATCACTCGCAGCTGGCGGCGACCATCCTCGAGCCTTTCGTGAGCGAGAAGAACCGCTGGATCGTCGAGCACCACGGCGTCTTCCAGGGCTACTACTTCTTCCACCACTTCGACCTCGATCGGAACATGCGCGACCGCTTCCGCGACCACGAGTGGTTCCGCGACTGCGCGGAGTTCTGTGAGAAGTACGACCAGAACAGCTTCGACCCTGGATACGAGACGCTCCCCCTCGAGGCCTTCGAGCCGGCGCTGCGCAAGCTCTTCTCGGAGCCTCGGAAGTCGATCTACCTCCCGGAAGAGGGCGCCTGAAGCGGCGGGCTGCGGCGGGCTGGCTGGCGCTGTCGGCGCTCCTGGCGTGCGGCGGCGAAGGCTCCGAGACCGAGCCGGGCGGCGCATCGAGCGCCCATGCGCCGGAGTCGCTGGGATCGCCCTCGGCACCGCCGCGCTACGTCGGCGCCGAGGTCTGCCTTGGCTGCCATCCCGAAGAATCCCGTCGCTGGCGGGGTTCCGATCACGATCGTGCCATGGAGGCGGCGAGCGCCGAGAGCGTGCTCGGCGACTTCGATGGCACCGGCTTCCAGCACTTCGACGAGAGCTATCGCTTCGGTCGAGAAGATGACGTCTTCCGCATCGAACTGGATGGGGAGCCCCACGACGTCGCCTACACCTTCGGTGCGACTCCCCTTCAGCAATACCTCGTGCCGGCTCCGGGGGGTCGGTTTCAGGCAGTCGGTGTCGCGTGGGACGCGCGACCGGCGGGGGAGGGCGGGCAGCGCTGGTTCCACCTGAATCCCGACGAGGCGGTGCCGCGCGGCGACGTGCTGCACTGGTCGGGAGTCGCCGGGCGCTGGAATACGCAGTGCGCCGACTGCCATTCGACGAACCTGACGCGCGGCTATCAACCCGAAACCAACACCTACGACACCACCTGGTCGGAGCCCGACGTTGCCTGCGAGGCCTGTCACGGCCCAGCCTCCCTTCATGTGGCGTGGGCCGATCGCGGCGATAGCGGCGAAGGGGGTGACCCGGGCCTTGCGGTGCAGCTCTCGGGCGACTCGAACTGGCACTTCGTGGAAGGCGAGCCGATCGCCCGGCGCACCGGGACCGCTGCGCGCGCCGAACTCTCGACGTGCGCTCCCTGTCACTCGAGGCGCTCGTCGTTGGTTGCCGCCCCCGAACCGGGGCGCCCCTTTCTCGATGGCTATCGCCCCGCCTTGCTCGACGCCGGGCTCTATCACGCCGATGGTCAGATCCTCGACGAAGTCTACGTCTGGGGTTCCTTCGTCCAGAGTCGGATGCATGCTGCGGGGGTGGCGTGCAGCGACTGCCACGACCCCCACGCACTCGCGATCGAAGAGCCGGACGCGGTCTGTTCCGGTTGTCACCGCAGCGAGGTCTTTGCCGTCCGCGAACACCATGGGCACGAAACCGGCTCTGCCGGGGCGAGCTGCGTCGCGTGCCACATGCCGACGCGTACCTACATGGGCGTGGACGATCGCCGCGACCACGGGTTCCGCATACCGCGCCCGGATCTGAGTCAATCCGTCGGCGTGCCGAATGCGTGCGGCGGCTGCCACGTGGAGCAAACCGCGGGGTGGGCGGCGAGCGCAATCGAAGGGTGGCGAGGCGGGCCGGTGGATCGGGGCGCGCATTTCGCGATCACGCTGGACGCGGGCCGTCGCCGGCTGCCGGGCGCGGGCCCGGCCCTGGCGGCCCTGGCCGAGAACCAGGCCCAGCCTGCAATCGTTCGTGCCACGGCCCTTTCGCTGCTGGGCGCCCAGCTCGACCGCTCGACGGCTCCGGTCGTGCTGCAGAACCTCGCTGCCGAGGAAGGGCTCGTGCGAATGGCCGCCGTCGGGGCGGCCGAGGCGCTCCCGCCTGACGAGAGATTCCGCGCCGTGGCACCGCGGCTGGCCGACCCGCGGCTCGCAGTCCGGATCGAAGCAGCGCGTGTGGCCATGTCGGTGCCCCCGGCGGAGCGGCGCCCGGCCCCCGCGTTGGTGCCGGCCTTGGCGGAGTACCGAGCGGCTCAGGATGCCCATGCGGATCGGCCCGAAGCCCACGTGAACCTCGGCAACCTGGAGGTCCAACTGGGGGACCCGGACGCGGCCCGGCTGGCCTACGAGCGCGCCATCGCTCTCGGCCCCTACTTCATCCCTGCCTACGTGAATCTGGCCGAGCTCCACCGCTCGCTCGGTCGCGACGACCGCGGCGAGGCCGCGCTGCGTGCGGGGCTCGAACAGGCCCCGGCCTCGGCGGACCTCCACCATGCTCTCGGCCTGCTGCTCGCGCGTGCGAAGAATCTACCCGTCGCTCTCGAACACCTGGCTCGTGCCCACGCGGAGGCGCCGGGCAACGCCCGCTACGCGTACGTCCACGGGGTGGCGCTTCTCTCGTCGGGGGAGACGGCCGAAGCCGTCGCAGCCTTCGAGGCGGCCCACGCCGCCCACCCGGGTGACGCGGACATCCTGGCGGCCCTCGCAAACGTCGAGGCCGAGCGTGGC
>JAFDDA010000058.1 GCA_019311105.1 Deltaproteobacteria bacterium | reverse complement strand
TCGACGACGGCCGCCTCCGCTGGAACCTCACCTACGGCCGCGGCGACGCCCGCATCACCGTGCCCGAGTCCGCGGGCCCATGGACCCTGGCGTTCGACGATCTGGCCACGCTCGCCGGCAGCTCGAAGTGGGAGCCGCACGCCCTGGGCTACGCCTCGGGCTCGACGTCCCCGCTGGTGCGACGGCTCCGGCCCGAGACCCGGCTCGAGGTTCGCTGGAGCTGCCCGGCGCGCTAGGAGGTGCCCGCCTATCGGCCCGGTGGATGACCCGTGATAGGGTCGACGTATGCTCCCCCGTGTCCCCTGGCTCATGCTGTTGCTGCTCTGCGGATGCTTCCAGGAATTCGCCTGGGAGGATCGCGTCCCCGACCCGGCGAGCGAGCGCCTATGCGCCGAGGCCGCGAGCCCCGACACCGCCGCGAACCCCGTCTTTCCTCACTGCCGCGTCGAAGGCTCCCATCTCGCCGACCCCGATGCTCCGCTGCAGACCGAAGCGGTCGTGATGGCTTGGAACATCGAGCGCGGCTTCGAGGCCGATGCACAGCTAGAAGCCATCCTGGCCGACCCGGCGGTCCCGATGCCCGACGTCCTGTTGCTCTCGGAAGTCGATCGCGGCTGCCGGCGCACCGACTTCCGAAACATCGCCCGAGACTACGCAGAAGCCCTCGGCTTCAATGCCGTGTTCGCCACCGAGTTCGTCGAGCTGCCTGGCGATCGTGGCGCGACGGGCCCCTACGATCCGCCGCTCTGCGAGCACGGCAATGCCATCCTTTCCCGCTGGCCCATCGGGAACGTGCGCGCGATTCGCCACCGCAGCCAGCACGTCTGGTACACGCCGCCGGGTTTCCCGAACCCCGATGAGCCGCGCCTCGGCGGGCGCGTTGCCCTGGCCGCCGACATCACCGTCGAGGGCGGCTTGCTGCGCGTCTACTCGCTCCATCTGGAGTCCACCGTCAGCGCGGTCGCCGCCCGCGTCGATCAGGCGCTCGAAATCGTCGAGGACGCGCGACACGTGGCCCGTCCGGTCGTCGTAGGCGGAGACTTCAACACGTTCGAGTATTTCTTCAACGTGATCCTCGGCCAGTCGATCGCGACCTTCGCCCCGTATCTTGCGGACGGGTTCCAGGACGCCCATACCGGCTTGCCGGTGAGCGAGCGGATCACGACCCACGACCCCGGCGATCAGATCATCGATGTGATCTTCACCCGCGGCGTACGCGTGCTGAGCCGCGGCGTCTGCCCCTTCGCCGTCTGCGGCGACCTTTCCGACCATGTCCCGGTGTGGGCCACGGTGGAGATCCCGCGCTGCGAGTCGCCGGATCTCGACTGCGACGGCGCCCCGGACGCCACCGACGTCTGCCCTCTGTTGTTCGACCCGGACCAGGCGGACGCCGACGGGAACGGGCGCGGAGACGCCTGTCCCTGGTGGCCTCCCACGAACTGAAGGCCGACCGTCCCGATCGCGGGGCGAGGAGCCCGGTGTTAGCCTGCTCGACATGAGTGAGCCCGGATCGTCATCGCGCGGGACCGCTTCGAGCCTTCGCATGCCCCTCGTCGCACTGAACGTCCTCGGCGGCATGGCCGTGCTCGCGAGCTACAGCCTGATGTTCGAGCGCGACGATGCGAGTGCGATCCTCTGGGGCGGCGTGCCCGAAGACCTGCGGGCGCTCTACTCGACGAACATGTGGCTCGCGGCTCTCGGCTACTTCCCGTTCACCGGGCTGTTGGTCTTCGGCGCCGACCCGGCGCGCGTGCGCTTCTTCCGCGGGAGCGGCTTCGGGTTGCTGCTCGTGCTCTATGCCGCGGTGATGATCGGCTCGGCGGCCTGGATGCCGCTGACGTTCGCCTGGGCCGACTCGGGTGCCTTCCCGTTCTGGCTCATCCGCCTCGACCTGGCGGTCGTGGGCATCGCATCGCTCGGGCTGCTCGGTTGCGTCGCCACCGTGAGCCCGCGCCCGGCGACGTGGCTCCACTTCCTCGCCTTCTTCGGCTGCGTCGCGTTCTGCTTTCAGACCGCCGTCCTCGACGCCGCGATCTGGCCCGCCTACTACCCGACGCCTTGACGCACCGGCCCTGCCGGGCCCTGGGCATCGGGTTGACCTCGTTGTGCGTCGTGGATACCGTGGCCCGGCGCTCGTGTGCAGGCGCGGGGAACCAGGCCGCCGTGATGGATCGCTTCTCGACCAAGGTTCGATGCGTAGCCGAGAGCCGGGTCATCCGGCTCTGTACGGCGCTGCTCACGATCCTCTGGGTCGTTTCCGGTGTCTGCGAGTTCACCCACGACGCCGTTCATTCGACCGAACACGAGGCGGGCGACTACGCCCATCGGGTCGGCATGGATCCGCAGCTCATGTGGGTCCCGGCCCATCGCCACGGGCACGTGCACGAGTCGGCACCTCCCGACGCGTCTATCGTCAAGGTCCCGAAGCTCGAAGCGCAGGCGCTGCTGCTCGCCGTGTGCGACGTCGACGCTCCGACCGCGAGTGTTCGCGGTTCCGTGCGGCCGATTGACCCGCGGGCCGTGCCGTGCCGCGCGGCGGCTCTCGGGCCTCGCGCCCCTCCGATCTCCTAGCGAACGTACTCGGCCCCGCATGCCTTCGCGTGCGGGAGATTCGTTCCCGTTGCTCCCAGCCTGTTCATCCGGCGCGGGAGCCGCGCGCGGCGCGTCGCTTGGCGCGCAGCGGAGACTCGGACCATGCAAGGAATCGATCGGTGGGGCGGACGCGGGGCGCAGGGCCTGCGGCTCGTGGCTCTCGGGGGCGTGGCCTTCGCCCTCGCGCTGTCGGCATCGCCTCGGACGGCTGGAGCCGAGACGGGCGGACTCATGCTGGCGGAAGCGCTCAGCCGGGCACTCGCCCAGAACAAGGAACTCGCGGCCTTCGTGCACCGCCCCGTCGAGCAGGCAGGGCGAGTGCTCCAGGCAGGTGCGCTGCCGAACCCCGAGCTGAGGCTCGGGGTCGAGGAGTTTGCCGGAAGCGGAAGCTCCGAGGGGTTCGACTCGGCCGAAACCACGCTGAGTCTCGGCTGGGCGCTCGACGGGCGGGCCCGGCGACACCGCGTACGAGTGGAGCGCGCCCGTTCGGCGGTGATCGACCTCGACGTCCGCGCGCGGCGTCTCGACGTCGCCGCTGAGACGGCCCAACGCTTCTTGAGTTGCCTCGCCAATCAAGCGCGAAAAGACGCTGCCGACGAGGCCGTCGCGCTCGCAGAAGAGACCGTCGTCACGGTCCGGCGGCGTGTGGGCGCCGGCCGCGCGCCGGCTGCCGAGCAGATGCGCGCCGAAGCCGAGCTCGAGGCCGCGCGGCTGCTTCGCGAGGGAGCCTCCCACGACGGGCTCATCTCGCGGTATCGGCTCGCCACCCAATGGGGCTCATCGACCCCCGATTTCACGCGCGTGGGCGGCAATCTCGGGGCATTCCCGCCGCTCGCGCCCTACGCGGCGTTCGTCGAACGCCTCGACTCGACCCCTGAGATCGCGCGTCTCGTGTCGGAAGAGCGTCTTGCCAAGGAGAACGTGCGCCTTGCCGAGGCGATGCGTTGGCCCACGCTGCGCCCGAGTCTCGGTGTCCGACACTTCGCCGACGGGGACGATGTCGCGCTGGTAGCGGGCCTCAACCTCGCGCTGCCCGTCTTCGATCGGAACCAGGGGCAACTCGCGGCATCGCGGGCGGCACACGCGCGTACACGGGCCGACGCCGGCGCCGAGCGACTGCGGGCTCGTGAGCGGCTCTTCGAGCTGTACGAGGAGCTTCAGCACGGCATCCATAGCGCGGAGGCCCTGCGCACTCGGATCATTCCGAAACTGGCCGCGGCGCAGGCCGAGATCAGGAACGGATACGACCGCGGGCGCTACGGCTACTTCGAGTGGCGATCCGTGCAGGCGGAGCTGCTCGCGGCGAAGAACGCCCTGATCGCAGTCAGCACGGATTCCCGGCGGCTCGTGATCTCGCTCGAACGATTGACAGGGGAGAGGGTGGTGACGCCATGAGACGAACGATGTCTGTGCGAGTCGGACGATCGGCACGGAGTGCCGCGGCCCTTCTGTGGGTCGGCCTCGCCGCCTGCTCGGGGCCCCTCGAAGAGGGGGCCCTCGACGCGATGGCGAAGGGCCCGCACGGCGGTCGCCTTCTTCGCTCGGACGGCTTTGAGTTGGAGCTCGCCATCGTCGAGAGCGGGATGCCGCCGGAGTTCCGGGCCTGGGCGACGAAGAACCGTGAAGCCGTCGATCTGGCAGGGGTGACCCTGGAGGTCGAGCTGTCGAGGCTCGGCGGCCGGGTCGATCACGTGGCCTTCCGGGCGGAAGGCCCCTTCCTCCGGGGCCAGAGCACGGTCGAGGAGCCGCACTCCTTCGAAGTCGCCATCGAGGCGACCCACGAAGGTGTGAAACACGTCTGGCGCTACGAATCGCTCGAGGGGCGCACCCGCATCGAGCCGACGGTGGCTGCCGACCTCGGCCTGGAGACCGCGATCGCCGGGCCGGTGGTCCTGTCGGAGACCGTGACGGTCCATGGGCGCGTACGTCCGAACGCCGAACTCACCCGTGAGATCTGGGCGCGCTTCGCCGGCATGATTCGCAAGGTGAGTGTCAGCGTTGGGGATTCCGTGAGCGAAGGCGACCTGCTCATGACCGTCGAGAGCGACGAGAGTCTGCGCGCCTACCGGGTGCTCGCGCCGATCTCGGGCGTCGTGACTGAGCGCGACGCGAACTCCGGCGAGCATACGGCGGGACGCCGGCTCCTGACGATCGTCGACACTTCGAAAGTCTGGGTGGATCTGTCGATCTTCCCCGACGACCGGGCGTGGGTCCGCCCCGGCACCCGGGCCTCGATCGTGGCGGCGACGGGGGGCGAGCCGAGGCTCGGTGTCGTCGCGATCGTCGATGTCCTGGCCCAGCAGAACCAGGCCGTGACGGCCCGGGTCGTGCTCGACGACCCGGAGGGGCAGCTTCCGCCGGGTTCGTTCGTGCGAGCGGAGCTGATCGCCGAGGAGCACCCGGTCCCACTGGCGGTCCGGAAGTCGGCGCTGCAGGCCTTCCGGGACTTCACCGTCGTGTACGCGCAGGTTGGAGACGAGTACGAAGTGCGGATGCTCGAACTCGGTCACGAAGGCGGTGGATGGGTCGAGGTCCGCGCCGGTCTCGAGCCCGGCACCCGCTACGTGACGACGAACAGCCACTTGATCAAGGCCGATCTCGGCGCCGCCGGCGCGACGCACGATCACTGAGGGGATTCGATGCTCGACTTCGTCATCCAGCAGTCGGCGAGGCGTCGCGGCTGGGTCCTGTCGGCCGTGATCATCGTCACGGCACTCGGTCTCTGGAGTGCCGCCCGGCTGCCCATCGACGCCGTTCCGGACATCACCAACGTCCAGGTCGTCGTGAACACCGCGGCGCCGGGCTCTACGCCGCTGGAGGTCGAGCAGCGCGTCAGCTTTCCGGTCGAGACGGCGATGGCCGGCCTGCCGCGGCTGGCGTACACGCGCTCGCTCTCGCGCTACGGGCTCTCGCAGGTCACCGTCGTCTTCGAAGACGGCACCGACATCTACTTCGCTCGTCAACAGGTCGCGGAGCGTCTCGACGGAGTCCGTTCGAGCCTCCCGCCGTCGTTCGAGCCGAGCCTCGGCCCGACGGCCACGGGTCTCGGCGAGATCTTCATGTTCACGGTCGACGCACTCCCCGGCGCCCGCAACGCCGACGGCAGCCCGGTTTCGCCGACGGATCTCCGTTCGGTCCACGACTGGATCGTTCGGCCCCAGCTCCTGAGGGTCCCCGGGGTCGTCGAGGTGAACCCCGTCGGCGGCTTCAAGAAGGAGTTCCTGGTGGCCTTCGACCCGGCGAAGCTGCTCGCCTACGGGTTGAGTCACGAGGACGTGACGGCGGCGCTTCTGTCACACAACGGAAACCGCGGCGCGGGTTTCATCGACCACGCGGGGGAGCAGTGGCTGATGCGGGTGGAGGGCCAGGTGCGCGGGGTCGAAGACCTCGAGAGCGTCGTGCTTCTTTCGGACGTGGGGGCGCTCGTTCGGGTGCGCGACGTGGCCGAGGTGAGCATCGGCCGAGGCCTCCGCGCGGGTGCAGCCACCCAGAACGGGAATGAAGTCGTCCTCGGCACCGTGTTCATGCTGATCGGTGAGAACAGCCGCACCGTGGCCCGGGCCGTGGCCGCGAAGCTCGTGGAGATCCAAGCGAGCCTGCCGTCCGGCATCACCGTGACGGCCGTCTACGACCGGACGCGCCTGGTGGACAAGACCCTCGCGACCGTCCGGAAGAACCTGTACGAGGCGGCGATTCTCGTGGTCGTCGTGCTGCTCGCCCTGCTCGGAAATCTGCGCGGCGCATTGCTCGTGGCAGCCGTCATCCCGATCGCCATGCTGATGACCATCACGGGGATGGTGCAGACTCGGGTCAGCGCCAACCTGATGAGTCTCGGTGCCCTCGACTTCGGTCTGATCGTCGACGGGGCCGTCATCATCGTCGAGAACTGTCTCCGGCGCCTTAGCGAGGCCGGCGCGCGCACGGGGCGACTTCCCGACCGTATCGCGATCGTCGTCGCGGCGACGCGCGAGGTCATCCGACCTGCGCTGTTCGGCGTCGCGATCATCACTGCGGTCTACATTCCGATCTTTGCGCTGACCGGCGTCGAGGGGAAGATGTTCCATCCGATGGCGACGACCGTCGTGATCGCGCTGGTGAGTGCGATGGTGCTCTCCGTGACGTTCGTTCCTGCCGGCGTCGTGCTGCTCTTTCGAGGTCCGCTCGAGCCACACCGGAACCTGCTGATCGATCGGGCTCGTTTGATCTACCGGCCGCTGCTGGGGATCGTCCTCCGTCGGCGGTGGCTCGCAATCGCTGCGGGGGTGCTGACGGTGCTCGCGAGCGCGGGGCTCGCCACGCGATTGGGAACGGAGTTCGTGCCCAACCTCGACGAGGGGGACATCGCGATGCACGCGCTGCGTATCCCCGGAACCTCGCTCAGTCAGGCGATCCGGCTGCAACGGAGCCTGGAGTCCGAGATCGCGAAGACGCCCGAAGTCGAGCGGGTGTTCGCCAAGATCGGAACCGGGGAGGTGGCGACCGACCCGATGCCGCCGAGCGTCGCGGATAATATCATCATCCTGAAGCCGCGGGAGGAGTGGCCCGACCCGAACAAGCCCAAGGGCCAGGTGATCGCCGATCTCGAGCAGCGTGCGCTCTCGATCCCGGGCAGTCGCTACGAGTTCCTGCAGCCGATCCAGATGCGGTTCAACGAACTGATGGCCGGCGTTCGCTCGGAGGTCGCCGTGAAGGTTTTCGGGGACGACTTCGACCGCCTGATCGCACTCGGAGCCGAGATCGAGGCTGCCATCGAAGGGATCCCGGGCGCGGTGGACGTCGCTGTCGAGCAGTCCACGGGGTTGCCCGTCCTGACGATCTCTCCGAAGCGCGAAGCACTCGGCCGTCTCGGCATGACCCTCGAGAGCCTTCAGGTCTTCGCCTCGACCGCGCTCGGAGGAACCATTGCGGGCCACGTCTACGAAGGAGACAGGCGTTGGGACGTCGTGGTCCGCCTGCCCGAGAACGTGCGAACGGACCCGGACGGTTTCGCACGGCTTCCAGTCCCCCTCCCCGATGGGGGATACGTGCCGTTCGGTGAGGTCGCCACGCTGGAAGTCGCCACGGGCTACAACCAGATCCATCGCGAGAACGGGAAACGCCGCGTGGTTGTGGGTGCGAACGTCCGGGGCCGGGATCTCGGATCCTTCGTCGGAGACATCCAGCGGGCCGTGAACGAGCGTGTCGAAGTGCCTGCCGGCTACTGGATCGAGTACGGCGGGACCTTCGAGCAGCTCGAATCGGCAGCCCGACGTCTGGCGGTCGTCGTTCCGCTGACCCTGGCGTTGATCGCCGCGCTGCTTCTCGTGGCGCTCGGCTCCGTTCGCGATTCGGCGGTCATCTTCTCGGGTGTCCCGCTGGCGCTCTCCGGCGGCGTGCTGGCGCTGTTCCTTCGCGGCATTCCGCTGTCGATCTCGGCCGGCGTCGGGTTCATCGCCCTGTCCGGCATCGCCGTGCTGAACGGTCTCGTGATGGTCTCGTTCATCGCCGACCTTAGAGCCGCCGGACGACCGTTGCAGGACGCGATCATCGAGGGTGCGACGACCCGGCTTCGACCCGTCCTGATGACCGCCCTGGTTGCCATGCTGGGGTTCATACCGATGGCGGTGAACACCGGCATCGGCTCCGAGGTCCAGCGACCCCTGGCCACCGTCGTGGTCGGCGGGATCGCTTCCTCGACGTTGCTGACGCTTCTCGTCCTGCCGGCGCTCTACCGGGTTGCACACGCGCGGAGCGCGGAAAGGTAGGCGGCCCTCCGGTGGGAGTGCTCCATCCGGATCGGAACCTCGCTCACCGCTAGCTCGAGAGCTTCCGGTCCATGTAGGCCCGCAGCTGCCGGTCGTGGCGGCTCGCGGCACTGACGCTCTTGAGATAGGGCTCCCAGCGCGGCGGAGCAGCGGGCTTCGGGTCGTCGCCCATGACCGTCACGCGCTGGATCACCCGCTCACCCTCGAAGTCGTTGAGCACGCAATGCTGCGTGCAGCGGTTGTCCCACATCGCGAAGGTGCCTTCGGTCCAGGCGTAGCGGACCGTGAAGCGCGTACTCGTGGCCCAGCGCGTGAGGAAGCCCAGCAGCGCATCGCTCTCGTCGTGGCTCAGCTCGACGATGCGTCGCGTGAAGTGCTCGTTTACGAAGAGCGACTTGCGGCCCGTCACCGGGTGGACCCGGACCACGGGATGGACGGCCATGGTGTCGGGCTTGTCGTGGGGGTGGGCGTCGTGCAAGGCGCTCAGGCCTTCGCAGAACTCCTTCATCGGCGGCGCGAGTTCGTCGTACGCCTTGTACATGTTCGCCCACATCGTGTCGCCACCGTAAGGCGGGCACTTCACCACGTGGAGGATCGCGATGACCGATGGCTGCTCCTGGCAGGTGAGGTCGCTGTGCCACTCGTCCGCGATGGCGCCGGCGCCGCCGGAGGCACGCAGCTCGAAAAACTCCGGGCGCTCGGCTGCAAAGGCGAGGTTGGGGTGCGACTCGAGCTCGCCGAAGAGCTTCCCGAACGCGATGTGCTCGTCCGGCCCCATGTGCTGTTCCGGAAAGAACAGGACTTGATGCTCCATCATCAGCGCGCTCAAGGCATCCGCTTCCGCGGCGCCCGCGCTCTCCAGGCGGATCCCGCGAACCTCGGCCCCCAATGAGCCCGACAGTCGCCGGACATCGAGCGCCCCGATCTCCGTTGCAGTTGCCATCGCTACCTCCGGTCAGCCTTTGGCCCAGTCTACTCTCGCGGCGCCGCCGTTGTAAGCTGATGGCCATGAGGCGAATCGCGCGCGGCTGGGCGGGGCTGGATCTCGCGGTGACCGGAGCGATGGCGCTCCCTCCGGTGGCGGGGCCCTTCGTCGGCCTGATCCACCAGCTCTCCGGGGTCGCGGCGCTGCCGGCCGACCCGCTGCGAGACTTCTTCGTCTGCCTCGCCGGGGCACTCGGTGTGCTCTGGGCGCTGGCGCGGCTCTACGACCCTCGCCGCGCACTCGTCCTGGCCGACACCGTCGGACGGGTCTGGGTGGCTGCGCTCATCGGCTGGTTCGTCTTCACGGCGGGCGCGCCCGCTGCCTTGCTGCTCTTCGTGGCAACCGAACTCACCGGGGCGGCCCATCAGGCGAGCGCGCTCCGTCGGGCCGACTGAGACACCCGTCACGGGGCGAAGTGCTGTCCGTCCCGGGCCACCACGATCGGCCCGTGAAAGTGTTCCTTCATTCCCCGGACGAACAGACGGTTCAGGATCGGGTTGTCCGTTGCGGGGATGACGTGGGAGAGGACGAGGCGGCCGACGTTCGCCTCGGCAGCGACCCTCGCCACGCCGATCGTGTCCGCGTGATAGCCGATGACGCCGCGCGCGCGGAAGGCGTCCCCCTCTTTGCCGGCGTCCCGCAACGCCACGACGGCGTTCTCGATCAGCTCGATGTTCAACGCTTCGTGGATCAGCAGGTCGCAGTCGCGTGCGGCCGCGGCCACGAGAGGCGAGGCCACCGTGTCCCCGCTGACGACGACGCACCGGCCGGCGTACTCGACCCGGAAGCCGTATGCCGGCTCGATGTGGCCGTGGTCGACATGAAACGCGCGGACCACGACGCCGTTGCGATCGAAGATCACGGCGCCGGGCGAACCGTCGGGGATTTCGATGGGCACGGGTCGCCCGAGCGCGTAGCGGGGGTCGTTTCGCTCGACTTCGCCCTGGCTGCGGTAGTGGATGTCGTCGGCATACAGGTCGGCCAGAGCACCCATCACTCGGTCTATGCCTCGGGGTCCGTAGACATCCACCTCGTGGGCACGGTCAGCGTTCCATGACTGGTTCAGGATCTGACCGAGGCCACTGAAGTGGTCCGAATGCCAGTGTGTGATGAAGACCGCGCTCACGCGATCGATGGGCAGCTGAAGCTCACCCATCTTCCGACTCGCACCCTCACCGGCGTCGAGGACCAGGAACTCCTTGCCTGCGATGACCGCATTGGCCACGGGCATGCGGCGGCTGCCGAGCTGCGGCGAGCCCGTCCCGAGGGTGAAGACGTGGAGTCGCCCGTCCTCGAACAGGTCGGTCCGTTCGCCCTCCAGCATCCGCCGGATCGCAGCCTGTTGGATCCCGTCGGGCAAGCCGAGCCGTGAGATTGCTACCGACGCGACGACGGCGGCCGTCGTGACGACCGCAAGAACCCAGAACACGCGACCCAGCATCCTCACCTCCGCTTGGCTCTTCCGTGTCTATTCCCCGCGCAAGCGGGTTCGAAATGGCAGGGTGAGGGCTGCGGCCGGCCCGAGCGCCTGCTCCGCGCCCGGCAGACCGGTTCGCACCGAGACGCTCGACGAGCTTGGGCCGAAGGTCCCGAGGCGGCGATCCCATAGGGTGAAGATCGTCCCGTAGTTCGAGTTCAGCTCGGCGTGGCGGCGGCTGTGGTGGCGGCGGTGCAGGGCCGGCGTGACGAACAGCCACGCCCACTGCCGCTCGAAGCGTGCGGGCAGGTCGATGTTGCCGTGCTCGAACCAGTTCTGGAAGGCGAAGCAGACCTCGAAGACGATCACGCCGACGATCGGCACCCCGATCCCCGCCACCGCGATGAGCCGAAGCGGCAGGGACAGCAGGATCTCTCCGGGGTGGAGGCGCAGGCTCGTCGAAGCCGTGAAGTCCGGATCCGAGTGATGGACCTGATGGAAGCGCCACAGAAATGGGACGACGTGGTTCGCGCGGTGCCAGGCGTAGGACACGAGGTCGAGGCCGAGGATGGAGACGGGAATCGCGAGCCACGGGGAGGCCCCGCCGAGATTCAGGAGCCCGATGCCCTCCGCCCCGGCCCAGCGCGAAACCGTGCAGGCGCAGGCGCCGCAGACGACCCCGACGAACGCGGCGTTCGCAGCCCAGAGCGACGCGTTCACCCGCCAGCTCCCGGCGACCGCGGTGTGGGGCCGGAGCCACTGGAGCCCGATGGCAAGCATCAGTGCGAGCACGAAGCCCACGCCCTTGATGATTTGGAACTCGACTTCCGTCATCCGAAGATCCAGTCTACTCCCCGCAGTCCGAGAAGGCGCGAGTTGCGTCTGACCCATCCAGAGGAGCTTCCGCGATGCCCGAGAACGAGAAGGACGGCGCCGCCGTCCGATTTCCGCCGCCCTTGGTCCCGTTGCTCGCCCTGGTGCTCGGCATCGTCGTGCACGGATGGGTCTTCCCGCTCGCGTTCCCCGTGGCGGGCGTCGTTCGCTTCGGGCTCGCGGCGCTTCTCGTCGCCGCCGGCGTCGCTCTGCTCGCCGCGGCGTTCGGGCTCTTCAAGAGCACGGGGCAGGACCCCGCGCCTTGGGAGACGACCCCGCAGGTGATCTCCACCGGCATCTATCGCTTCACGCGCAACCCCATGTACGTGAGCATGGGGCTGCTCCAGGCGGGGGTCGGCGTGGCGATCGCAAACGCATGGGTGGTGCTGCTCGTGCCGGCGACGTGGTTCGTGATCTACCGCATCGCGATCCGCCACGAAGAGGCCTACCTCGAGGGTAAGTTCGGCGCGGCCTACACGGACTACAAGCAGTCCGTGCGTCGCTGGCTCTAGCGGGGCATCAGCCCTCGAGGATCGTGGTGAGTGCCCTTCGCAGGGCCGAGGTCGGGTCGCTCGGCGCGGCGTGGGCGCGCCATGCCACGTGCTGGTCCGGCCGGACGAGGAGCGCGCCGCCCGGTTCCATCTCGCACAGTGTTGACCAGCTCTCGTCCGGAAGTACGACGTCCGTTCCCACACGGACGTGAAGGCAGGGGACCGAAGCGTTCTGCGCGATGGCCTCGGCCCATCGCTCGTGTTCGCCCCAGCTGAAGAGCGCGAAGGCATCCGCGCGGACGAGGTCGAGGCTGGAGATCGTTTCGCCGTTCGCTTCGAGCCAGGCGTGGGGCAAACGCGCTCCGGGATGGCTGCTGGGCACGAATTCGCGCGGCGAGATGAGGGCTGGCGGCGAGCTTCCCTCGAGGGCCAGCGCCCCTTCCGCGTAGGCGTAGCCAAGCTGGAGGCCGAGCATGTCGAAGTGGGTCGTCTGTGCTTCGATGGCCTCGTCCACGGCGCGTCGGCCTTCGGGTGTCGCGAGCGTCGCGGCCATCCGCGCCGTCGTCGGCTCGGCGTCGATCCCGAGGGCCTGCGGTAGCAGGGACAACTTCACGGCGTTCTCGAGGCTCTGTCTGGCGTTCTCGCTGGCGACGGGGCGACGCTCCTTGGCGTAGGTCTCGAGCAGGCGCGAAGGGGCCCAACCGTCCTCCACCGCGCAGAGCTTCCAGACGAGGCCATGAACGTCCTGGAAGCCCGCATTCAGCCCCAACCCGCCCGTGGGCGGGAAGCGATGTGCCGCATCCCCAGCGAGGAAGATGCGACGGTCGCGCATCTCATCGGCCACCTGCGCACCCATGTGCCAACTGCTCCGGTGCAGGATGCGCATCGGCACATCCCGTCCGATGGCGCGGAGCACGAGAGAACGACAGCGTTCCTCGTCGAAGTCGTCCTCGGCTTCGCGATCCGGGTCGAACTCGTGCATGTAGACCCACTCGCGGTCGATGTCGTGGGCCACGAACACGCCCCCCGCCTCGGGGTCCACCACGAAGTGCAGGACGCCGAGCCGGTCGCGTACGACGGGCCGCAGGTTCGCCCCGAGGTGGATCATCAGAAAGCTCCGGATCCGCGAAGGGCCCTGCATCTCGATCCCGAGGCTCGTGCGGACGCGGCTCCCTGCGCCGTCGGCGGCAATCACGTATCGGCTGCGGACCTCGTAGGTGTCGTCGGTGGCGAGGTTGCGCAAGGTCGACGTCACGCCCTCCTCGTCCTGCTCGCTGCTCTCCCACTGCACGCCGTAGCGGAGGTCGACGCTGGGAAACTTCGTGATCGCGTCGGCGAGGATGGGTTCGAACCGATGCTGGGAGAGGTTGCGCAGGGGTGTCGGTGTGAAGCGCAGGCACTCGTCGCCCTGGCGCTCGAAGGGGAGGCGGCCGATCTCTTCGCCGGCCAGGCGCGTCACGAAGATCACGTTGCCGGCATCTTCCGGGGATTGTGACGCCGCAAAGATGGGCGCCATGTCGAGGCCGGCTTGTCGGCAGATCTCGAAGCTTCGAGCGTTCACGACATGGGCGGCCGGCGCCGGCTGGGGCTCGCTCCGCCTCTCGACGACGAGGCAACGCCGGCGCTGCGCTCCGAGCAGGATGCCGCCCATCATTCCGACGGGGCCAGCTCCTACGACGAGGAAGGGGACTTCGATCCGCGGCATTCTTGCTCCCTAGATCAGACCGGCGTAACTGCCGCCGTCGAGTTGCAGGTTCTGGCCCGAAATGAAACCGGCCTGGGCGCTGCACAGGAAGGCGCAGGCGTCGCCGAACTCTTCGGGTCGGCCGAGCCGGCCGGCGGCGATCGAGGCCTTCATCTCGTCGTAGGCTTGCTCGATCGTGACGCCCCCGAGCTTGGCGCGGAGCTCCGCCATGCCGCGTTGGCGGGCGGTGTCGATGCGTTCCGGCAGCAGGTTGTTGAGGGTGACGTTCGCGTGCGCAACGTCGCGTGAGAGCGCCTTGCTGACCGAGGTCAGGCCCGTGCGCGCGCCCGTCGAGAGACCCATCGGGGCGAGCGGCGTCTTCACCATGGCCGAGGTGATGTTCACGATGCGCCCGAACTTGCGCTCGACCATGCCGTCCAGGACGCGCCGGATCATCAGCAACGGCGCCAGCATGTTGGCGTCGAGGGCGCCGACCCAGGTCTCGCGGTCCCAATCCTGGAAGCGCCCGGGGGGCGGGCCGCCGTTGTTGTTGACGAGGATGTCCGGCGCGGGGCAGGCCGAAAGCAAGGCCTGCTGGGTCTCTTCCGCGCCGATGTCGCCGACGACGCTCTCGACCTCGACGCCGTGACGCGTCGCGATCTCCTCCTCCGCGTCCCGCAGCGGCCCGGGCTCCCTTCCGTTCAGCGTGACGTGGACGCCCTCGCGCGCGAGCGCTTCGGCACAGGCGCGGCCGAGCCCTCGGCTCGACGCGCAGACGATCGCCCGCCGGCCTCCGATACCGAGCTCCATGGCTAGCGGCCCTCCGCTTCGCCCAAGGCCTCGGGCTCCGGGACGCCTGTTTCCGTTCCCATGAATCGATAAAGAGCCATATCTTCCTCCGGTTTCGGGCCTCGAGGGCAGGAAAACATTAAATGAGAGATTTGTCAATATTGGGATTATCCTCAAAGATGGGTATTGTGGCCGGCATGTCGGAGACCACGGGCGCCCCGCTGAGCCGGGGCCATCGGAAGCGGGAGAAGACGCGGCGGCAGCTCATCGATGCGGGTCTGCGCGCCTTGGCGGAAAAGGGCGAAGGCCTGACCGTCAGTGACGTGGTCGCCGAGGCCGACGTTTCGAATGGCACGTTCTACAACTACTTCGTCGACCGGGACGAGCTCTTCCTCGTTCTGGCAGAGCATGTCGCGATGTCGATCGCGGCGGCCGCCGCGAGCGCGCCCGTTCTCGACCCGGCACGGCGTTTCGCCCTGGCGACCGCCCGGGTCATTCTCCGAGCCGTCGGGGACGAAACCTGGGCGCGAGTGATTCTTCGGCTCATGAGCCGGCCGGGCGCCGGCGTTCAGCTCAGTCGCTATCTCCGGGAGGATCTCGCCGAAGGCCTTGCCCAAGGTCGCTTCGACACCGGTGCCGACGATGCCACCCTCGATCAGGTCACGGGCCTGGTCGCCATGACGATTCGCCGGGTCGTCGAAGGGGACGCGCAGCCCGATGCGCCGGAGCGTGCGGTCGAGCGCGGGCTGCGTGCGCTCGGGGTCGCAAGCGAAGAGGCGGCCGAACTCGCCCGCGAGGCTCTTGCCGCGGCGCGGGAGAACGCGGCTCGGTAGACTGACCGCGTAGTCCAGACCGAGGTCCCCGCTTGACGCAAGACCACGACGTCGACCCCGAAGAAACCCGTGACTGGCTGGACTCGCTGCACTCTGTGCTCGAGAAGGAAGGCATCGAGCGCGCGCACTACCTGATCGAACGCCTCGTCGCCGAGATGCGCCGCTCGGGAGCGCACCTTCCCTACAAGGCCACCACGGCCTACCTGAACACGATCCGAAAGAGCGAAGAGGAGCAATCCCCGGGCGAGCCCGGGCTCGAACACCGGATTCGTTCCATCAACCGCTGGAACGCGATCGCGATGGTGCATCGGGCGAATTCGCTCAGCAGTGAACTCGGTGGGCACATCTCGAGCTACGCCTCCTGCGCGACGCTTCTCGAAGTCGCGTTCAATCACTTCTTCCACGCGCCGACGTCGGACCACGGTGGCGACCTCATCTACTTCCAGGGGCACGCGGCTCCGGGCATCTATGCCCGCGCGTTCCTCGAGGGGCGCCTCAGCGAGGATCAGCTCCTGAAGTTCCGGCAGGAGGTGGACGGCGGCGGGCTCTCCTCGTACCCGCACCCCTGGCTCATGCGCGATTTCTGGAGCTTCCCGACCGTGTCCATGGGGCTCGGCTCGCTGATGGCGATCTACCAGGCGCGCTTCATGAAGCACCTGCATCAACGCGAGCTGATCGATGCCACCGAGCGCAAGGTCTGGGCCTTCCTCGGGGACGGCGAGATGGACGAGCCCGAATCCCTGGGCGCGATCTCGCTGGCCGCACGCGAAGAACTCGACAACCTCATCTTCGTCGTGAACTGCAACCTCCAGCGCCTCGATGGCCCGGTTCGCGGCAATGCGAAGATCATCCAGGAGCTCGAGGGTGGCTTCCGCGGCGCGGGCTGGAACGTCATCAAGCTGATCTGGGGCGAAGGGTGGGATCGTCTGCTCGCCAAGGACAAGAAGGGCATGCTGCTGCGCCGCATGGAAGAAGCCGTCGACGGCGACTACCAGAACTACAAGGCCAAGGGCGGCGCCTACGTGCGCGAACACTTCTTCGGCAAGTACCCCGAGACGGCGGCCATGGTCGAGGACATGACCGACGACGAGATCTGGGCGCTGCAACGCGGCGGGCACGACCCCGCGAAGGTCTACGCCGCTTACGCCCAGGCGATGCAGCACACGGGGCAACCCACGGTGATCCTCGCGAAGACGGTGAAGGGCTACGGGCTCGGCAAGGCCGGCGAGAGCGTGAACATCGCGCACTCGCTCAAGAAGCCCGGTCGCGAAGCCCTCTCCGCATTCCGCGATCGCTACCGGATCCCGATCTCCGACGACGAGCTCGACAGCCCGCCGTTCTACAAGCCCGATCCCGAGTCGGCGGAGATGCAATACCTGAAAGAGCGCCGTGAGGCCTTGGGCGGCTATCTGCCGGCGCGTCGCGGCGAGACGGAGCCGCTCGAAGTCCCCGGCCTGGAGGTCTTCGCGAACCAACTCGAAGGCACGGGCGATCGCGAAGTCTCGACCACCATGTGTTTCGTCCGCATGTTGACGGCGTTGACGCGCGACGAGGCGCTCAAGAAGCGAATCGTCCCCATCGTTCCCGACGAAGCGCGCACGTTCGGCATGGAGGGTTTGTTCCGCACGTTGGGGATCTACTCGGCCAAGGGGCAGCTCTACGACCCCGTCGATGCCGACCAGGTCATGTGGTACAAGGAGGATTCCGCGGGCCAGATCCTCCAAGAGGGCATCACCGAAGCCGGGGCGATCTCCTCCTGGATCGCGGCGGGGACGTCCTACGCGAACCACGACATCGCGATGATCCCGTTCTACATCTTCTACTCGATGTTCGGTTTCCAGCGAGTCGGCGACCTCGCCTGGGCCGCGGGCGACAGCCAGGCGCGCGGCTTCTTGATGGGCGGGACCTCCGGCCGCACGACCCTGGCGGGCGAAGGCTTGCAACACCAGGACGGTCACAGCCTGGTGCTCGCATCCACCATCCCGAACTGCCGCGCCTATGACCCCGCCTTCAACTATGAACTCGCGACGGTGATCCACGACGGCCTCGAGCGCATGTATCGCGACCGCGAAAGCGTCTTCTACTACGTCACCGTGATGAACGAGAACTACGTCCATCCGCCGATGCCGGAGGGAGTTCGCGAAGGGATCATCGAAGGCATGTACCTCTTCCAAGAGGGCCAGGCCTCGGACCTTCGTGTCCAGTTGCTGGGTGGCGGGACGATCCTGCGCGAGGTGATCGCAGCGGCCGAGTTGTTGCGGCAGGACTGGGGGGTCGAGTCCGACATCTGGAGCGTCACGAGTTTCAACGAACTCGGCCGCAACGGTGCAGATGCCGAACGCTGGAACCTCCTGCACCCCGACGAGGCACCCAGAGTTCCGGTCGTGACGCAGCACCTCGGCGAGCGGGCCGGGCCGGTCGTCGCAGCCACCGACTACATCCGAGCCTACGCAGACCAGGTGCGTGCTTTCGTGCCGCAGTCGTATCGGGTGTTGGGTACGGATGGCTTCGGGCGGAGCGATACCCGCTTGAAGCTCCGCGAGTTCTTCGAGGTCAACCGCTACTACGTCGCCATCGCCGCCCTGAAGTCGTTGGCCGACGAGTCGAAGGTCCCCCGCGAGAAGGTGAGCCAGGCGATCGCGAAGTATGGCGTGGACCCGGAAAAGCCGAACCCGGTGAGGGTCTGAAGCGTGGCCCCCGAGCGCGCGGTGAACGTCCCGGACATCGGTGACTTCGATCAGGTCGAAGTGATCGAGGTCCTGGTCGCCGCGGGCGATGAGGTGGCGCAGGAGCAGTCCCTCATCACGCTCGAGAGCGACAAGGCGACGATGGAGATCCCCGCGCCCTTTTCTGGGGTGGTGAAGGAGGTTACGGTCGCGGTGGGCGACCTCGTGTCCGAGGGCTCACCCATCGCCGTGCTGGAGGCGTCGGACGAAGCCGCCGCCCAGGCGCCGGCCGCGGCCGAAGCTTTGCAACCCAGCGTCGCGCCGACCCCCGCCGTTGCCGAGGCGGGGCCCGCACAGATGCTCACGAAGGCACCACCGCTCGAGAGCCGGCCCGCGCCGCGGGCGTTGCGCGCGCATGCCACCCCCAGCGTGCGGCGACTCGCGCGGGATCTGGGAGTGGACCTCGCGCGAGTCATCGGCTCCGGCGGCAAGGGCCGCATCAAGAAGGAAGACCTCGAGGCGTACGTCAAGAAGGCGCTTGCCCAGGGCACGGGCTCCGCTGGGCCGACTGGCTTCGCCGTGCCCGAGATGCCCGCGATCGACTTCTCGAAGTGGGGGCCCGTCGACCACCAGCCCCTGAACAAGCTGCGGCGTGTTTCTGCGCGGAACCTCCACCGCGCCTGGCTGACCGTCCCCCACGTCACCCAGTTCGACGAGGCCGACATCACGGAACTCGAGGCGTTCCGTCAGTCCAAGAAAAGGGAAGCGAAAGAGCGCGGGCTCTCGCTCACACCGCTCGGCTTCTTCCTCAAGGCGTGCGCCGTGACGCTGGAGGACTTCCCGCAGGTCAACTCGTCGCTCGCGCCGGATGGCGAGTCGTTGATCGTGAAGGACTACTTCCATCTCGGCATCGCCGTCGATACGGACCGCGGCTTGGTGGTCCCCGTCATTCGCGACGTCGACAAGAAGGGTTTGTTCGATCTCGCGGAGGAGCTGGCGATCGTCAGCCAGAAGGCGCGCGATCGGAAGCTGCGGCCCGAAGACCTGCAGGGTGGCACGTTCTCGATCTCGAGCCTCGGTGGCATCGGCGGGACGGCGTTCACCCCGATCGTCAACGCGCCCGAGGTGGCGATCCTCGGCGTCGCGCGCGCCAGTCAGAAGCCCGTGTGGGACCCCGAGTCCAGCAGCTTCGTTCCGCGCCTCATCGTTCCGTTGTGCCTCTCCTATGACCATCGCGTCGTCGACGGCGCGGACGCCGTCCGGTTCACCACCCGACTCAAGGCCGTCCTCAGCGACATCCGGAACCTGATCCTGTGAGCACGGTCGAGATTCGAATCCCGGACATCGGGGAGTTCGAGGACGTCGAGGTCATCGAGATCCTGGTTGCAGCGGGCGACGCTGTGGAAGTCGAACAGTCGCTCATCACGCTCGAAAGCGACAAGGCGACGATGGAGATTCCGTCGACCCATGCGGGGACGGTTTCCGAAGTCTGCGTCGAGCTGGGCAGCGTGATTTCCGAGGGCGGATTGATCGTGCGCATGGAAGTGGCAGCCGATTCGGCAGGCGTCGAGCCGGGGAGCGAGGCGAAGCCGGCCCCGAGCCCTGCGGCCCGAACCGAAGCCCCGACGCCCGTGGCGCCGGCCCCGGCCACCGACGGCGCGCCGGCCTTGCCCGACGCGGACATCACGGCCGACGTCGTCGTGTTGGGCGCCGGCCCCGGTGGATACACGGCGGCCTTCCGCGCGGCCGACCTCGGGAAGAACGTTGTCCTGGTGGAACGCTACGAAACGCTCGGCGGAGTTTGCTTGAACGTCGGGTGCATCCCCTCGAAAGCGCTCCTTCATCTTTCCGAGGTGCTGACGGAGGTGAAGAGCCTCGGCGCCCATGGTGTCGAGTTCGGCGAGCCGAAGATCGACCTGGGGAAGATCCGCTCGTTCAAGGATTCGGTGGTGAAGAAGCTCACGGGCGGGCTCGCGGGCCTCGCCAAGCGGCGGAAGGTCACGGTGGTCCAGGGTCGCGGGAGTTTCGAGGGCCCGAACCTCTTGGCCATCGAAGGGGAGGAGGGGCGCAAGACCGTCGCGTTCGCGCACGCGATCATCGCAGCGGGATCGAGCGCCGTCGCGATCCCGACCTTCCCCAACGACGACCCCCGCCTGATGGATTCCACCCGTGCCCTCGAACTCGAAGAGATCCCCGACCGGCTGCTGGTCGTGGGCGGGGGAATCATCGGGCTCGAGCTGGCCTCGGTCTTCTCTGCCCTGGGGGCGAAGGTCACGGTCGTCGAACTGTTGGATCAACTGATGACGGGCGCCGACCCGGACCTCGTGAAGCCCCTGCGAAGAATCATCGACGCCCGATACGAGAACATCTTCACGGGCACGAAGGTCACGGCGATCGAGGCGAAGAAGGACGGCCTGCACGTCAGCCTGGAAGGGGAGGGCGCGCCGCAAAAAGACGTCTTCGATCGCGTGCTCGTGGCGGTCGGCCGGCAGCCCAACGGGGCGCTCGTTGCCGCTGACCAGGCAGGGGTGACGGTCGACGAGCGGGGCTTCATCCCCGTCGACGAACAACAGCGCACCAACGTCCCGCACATCTTCGCGATCGGCGACATCGTCGGCCTGCCGATGCTCGCGCACAAAGCCACCCACGAGGGCAAGACTGCCGCGGAGGTGATCGCCGGCAAGAACGTCGCATTCGAGCCGCTGACGATCCCGTCCGTTGCGTACACCGACCCGCGCTCGGCATCGATCGCAGCGAGGGGCTGACGAAGCTCCTGCTCGATCCGGAGTCTGGGCGTTTGCTGGGCGCCGGCATCGTCGGGCGCAACGCGGGCGAGTTGATCGCCGAGCTCGTGTTGGCCCTCGAACTCGGAGCCGACGCCGAAGACCTCGCGCTCACCATCCACGCGCACCCGACGCTCTCCGAGACCTCCGCCATGGCCGCCGAAATGGCAGAGGGCACCATCACGGACCTCTACGTTCCGAGGCGCTGACTAGCGCAGCCCAACGCTCGCAAGCCCGGGCCGGATGCCGTTCTCGAAGGCGTCCACGAACTCACCCGCGTCGCTGAGCATCGAGAAGACGAAGTGCCGCGAGCCGGCCTTCGCGAAGCCCTCGAGCTGCTCGAGCATGTCTTCGGGCCGACCGAGCAGGCAATACTTGCGCGCGGCGTCTTCGAAGGGGCGGTTGTAGATCATTCCGAGGAGCTTCGCGGCGCGGTCGAGGGCCTTGTCGTGGTCGTCGTCGAGGACGGTGAAGAGGAACGACGCGGTTTCAAACTCGACGCCATCGCGGCCCGCCGCATGGGCGTGGCCCGCGATCTCCTTCATGTTCGCGGTGTACTGCTCGGCCGAGCACATGTGGGAGATGTAGCCGTCGCCGAGCCGACCGGCGCGACGGAAGGTCGGGCCTTTGCGGCCGCCCACCACGATCCGCGGCCCCCCGGGTTGGAGGGGCTTCGGGTCGATGGAGACGGGGCCCAGGTCGAAGTGCCGGCCGTGATGCTCCACCCGATCTTCGGCCCAGAGCCGCCGCAGGATTTCGATGGCCTCGTCCGCGCGGGTGCCGCGCTCGGCCACCGGGACGCCGACCGCGTCGAACTCGGGCGGGAACTCGCCGCCGACCCCGACTCCGAGGGTGAGCCGACCCCCCGCCAGCTGGTCGAGGGTCGACGTGATCTTCGCGATCAAGGTCGGATGGCGGAGGGGGAGGAGGTAGACGCCGGTGCAGAGCCGCACCCGCTCGGTGGCCGCCGCGAGGAACGAGAGCAAGGTCAGCGACTCGAGGATCGGGATGTGGAACGACACGTGGTCGCCCACCCAGATCGAGTCGAGGCCGGCCGCCTCGATGCGCGCCGCCTGGGCCTTCAAATCGTCAGGCGAGCCTGCGGCGACGACCATGCCGCAGCGAAGCGAGCCGTCGAGCTTCAGGACGTCTTCGATCATGGGTGCACCTCCCGCAAGTCAGCGGAGCATACCGTGGAGAGGTGTCGGCGGCGGGAGCCTGACCTACGATCCGGGCCCCAGGAGGCCCCTATGATCGAGCAGACCATCGAGAAGTGGCACGAAGTGATCCGCGGCAAGGGCGACCTCGACGCGCTCCTCGCCGACGACGTCGAGTTCATCTCGCCCATCGTATTCACACCCCAGAAGGGGAAGGACCTGACGAAGCTCTATCTCGGAGCGGCCAGCAACACGATCGGCGGCGACGAGAAGAAGGGTGGGGGCGGCGGCAAGTTCCGCTACACGAAGCAGATCCTCGACGGGAACCACGCCGTGCTCGAGTTCGAGACCGAGATGGAAGGCAAGTACGTCAACGGCATCGACATGATCACCTGCAACGACGAGGGCAAGATCGTCGAGTTCAAGGTGATGATCCGCCCGCTCCAGGCCATCAACCTGATCCACAAGCAGATGGCGCGGATGCTCGAAAAGATGTCGCCTACGGCGAAATCAGAGAAGGCCTGACAATCCAGACCTCTGAGAGCTCAGGCGCGCGAGCCTACGGGAAGTAGAGCGTCAAGCTCGCCCGCCAGCCCGCGCCCCACATGTCGCCCTCGTCGATGTGGGAGACGTCATCCGTCCCGCTCAGCGGGTGGCGCGCGTAAGGCGTGTAGCTCAGCCAGTTTGCGTAGCCCTCGAGGCCCAGCTCCACCGGGCCCGCCGTCAAAGTGACCCCCAGCGAGGTGGTGACCCGCGCCGCGAAGTCGGTCTCGCCGTCGCTCTCGCTGCCGAGCTCGATGCCCATCTCGTCGAGCTCGGACTGCATGGTCGAGCGGACGCCCATGAGGTCGGTTCGCAGGCCGAGGCTGAACTCCAAGAATCCCATCGGCCGCGCGCGCAGGTCGGCACCCAGAGCGAGGCCGCCGTAGTGGCCCGTGGTGTCGTCGCGGAGCTTCGACACGACGAACTCGGGCGCGACGAGGTCGGTGGCGAGGAGGGTGAACTCGTTCTGCAACCGGAAGTTCGTGTAGGTCACGCCGACCAGCGGTGTGACGACCACCCCGTCCACCAGTTCGACGTCAGTGCGGTAGAGGAGGTCGAGGTTCCACGTGCGGAGGTCGGTCTCCTGGGACGCGCGGGCTTGGAAGATGCACAGACAAGCGATTGAGGCCACGACCGTCGGGTCAGCCGGCGAGAACTGGCCGGCGAGCGAGCCGAGAATGTCGGCAGAGCTGTCGGAGTCGCCTCGCGTGTAGCGGCCGCGCAGTTCGATCCGTGCGTTCTCGCCGATCGGGTCGGGCAGGCTCAGGCCTGCCCCGTCCGCGAAGCCGAGGACGGCGCCGATGCTCTCGGTCCAGAACGTCTCATCCGTTTCACCCAGTTCATCCAAGAGCCCGAACGGGCCGGCCACGGTGCCCTGGATCCCGGCGAGGTCGACGTACTCGGCCCCAACATCGAGCCCGAAGTAGAAGCGACCGGCCGGGTCCCAGCGCTCGTCGTGGGCCTGGGCACCCGTCGCGGCGGTGAGCCCGAAGGCCAGAATCAAGCTGAAGATGACGCGGGGCGACTCGTGGAAACGCATGGATTCCTCCTCATGCGGCAAGAGCGAGATGGGATCTTCCCAGGTATTGGGTGCCGTGTAAAGCGCCCGAATCGAGCTAGTTTGGGGCCATGTTGCGCCTTCGCGTTCTCGCCCTGGCGGCCTCGGCCGCCGCGTTGCTCACCGGGTGCGGGCCTTGGGGCCCACTCGGGATCGTGCCCGGCGGGCCCTTCGTGGGCAGCGCCGAGCCCGCGCCCGACGACTGGAGCTTCACCGACGCCCATCCCTTGATCGCCGTGGAGACGCGCGGCGAGCTCTACCGCCACACGGTGACGGTCCTTTGCGCTTCGGACGGCGGGGATCTCTACCTGGTGGCGCGACACGCGCCTCGCAAGACCTGGATCCAGAACATGTTGCGCGACCCGCGCATCCGGCTCGAGATCGGCGGCACGCTCTACGAGGCGCGCGCGGTGCGGGTGCGCGACGAGGCGGGGGGCGATGCCGCAGCACGCGGACTCCTGCGCAAGTACATCGGCATCGAAGCCGAACACGCCCACTCTCTCGACGGGCCACCCGCCGAGGGCGACGACCGCGCCGAGGTCTGGACCTTCCGGGTCGAACCGGCG
>JAFDDA010000154.1 GCA_019311105.1 Deltaproteobacteria bacterium | reverse complement strand
CACCATCTCCGTGCCCTCGGGCAGGTTGGCAACACCCGTCACGTCCGTCGTCCGGAAGTAGAACTGCGGCCGGTACCCGTTGAAGAACGGCGTGTGACGACCGCCCTCCTCCTTCGTCAGCACGTAGGCCTGGGCCTTGAACTTCGTGTGCGGCGTGATCGACTTCGGAGCCGCCAGGACCTGGCCGCGCTCGACCTCGTCCTTGCCCGTGCCCCGCAGCAGCGCGCCGATGTTGTCGCCCGCCCGGCCCTCGTCGAGCAGCTTGCGGAACATCTCCACGCCCGTGACCGTCGTCTTCGCCGTGTCCTTGATCCCGACGATCTCGACCTCGTCGCCCGTGTTCACGATCCCCTGCTCCACGCGGCCCGTCACCACCGTGCCCCGGCCCGTGATCGAGAACACGTCCTCGATCGGCATCAGGAACGGCTTGTCGAGCGCCCGCTCGGGCTCCGGGATCGTCGTATCGAGCGCTTCCATCAACTCGTCGATGCACTTGTTCGCTTCATCGTTGGTCGGATCCTCACCCGCCTTCAGCGCCGAACCCATCACGATCGGAATGTCGTCGCCCGCGAATTTGTAGTTCGAAAGCAGCTCGCGAACCTCGAGCTCCACCAGCTCGAGCAGCTCCTCGTCGTCCACCTGGTCGACCTTGTTCATGAACACGACCATGTGGGGAACGTTCACCTGGCGAGCCAGCAGCACGTGCTCGCGCGTCTGCGGCATCGGGCCATCGGCCGCGGAGACGACCAGGATCGCGCCGTCCATCTGCGCCGCGCCCGTGATCATGTTCTTCACATAGTCGGCGTGGCCGGGGCAATCCACGTGGGCGTAGTGACGGTTCTCCGTCTGATACTCCACGTGAGCCGTCGCGATCGTGATGCCACGCTCGCGCTCCTCGGGGGCCTTGTCGATGTTCGCGAAGTCCACCTGGTCGGCCAGGCCCTTGCTCGCCTGACGTGCCGTGATCGCCGCCGTAAGCGTCGTCTTGCCATGGTCCACGTGGCCGATCGTGCCGACATTCACGTGGGGCTTGTTGCGCTCGAACTTTTCCTTCGCCATCTCGCTCGTCTCTTTCCTGCTCTCCAGCCGCCTAGCGGTGGATGAGCTCGGACGCGACGTTCTCCGGAACCTTCGAGTACTGGGAGAACTGCATGGTGTAGGTGGCCCGGCCTTGGGTCATGGACCGGAGGTTGTTGACGTATCCGAACATGGTCGCGAGGGGAACCTGGGCCGTGATGACCTGGGCACCCGCGCGCATCTCGATCCCGGTGATCTGCCCGCGCCGGCTGTTCAGGTCGCCCTGAACGCCGCCGACGAACTCTTCGGGTGTCACGACTTCGACATCCATCATCGGCTCGAGCAGGATCGGCTTCGCCTTCCGCAGCGCTTCGCGCATGCCGAGGGAGGCGGCGATCTTGAAGGAGCGCTCGGACGAATCGACCTCGTGGGTCTGGCCATCCACGAGCCGCACCTTCACGTCGACCACGGGATAGCCGGCGAGCTCGCCGCTCTGGGTGGCTTCGAAGCAGCCCTGCCGGACGGGCTTGAAGTATTCCTTCGGCACCGAGCCGCCCCGGATCGCAGTCTCGAACACGAAACCCGAGCCGGCTTCGCCGGGCTCGACCTCGAGGTCCACCACACCGAAGTCGCCGGAGCCGCCGCTCTGCTTCACGTAGCGGCCCTGGACCTTCACGGCCTTGGTGATGCTTTCCTTGAAGGCGACCTGCGGTGCGCCGACGTTGGCGCCGACGCCGAACTCGCGGACCAAGCGGTCTGTGATGATCTCGAGGTGCAGCTCGCCCATCCCGGAGATGATCGTCTGGGCCGTCTCCTCGTCCACGGCCACGCGGAAGGAAGGGTCTTCCTGAGCGAGCCGCTCGAGGGCGGAACCGAGCTTGTCCATGTCGGCCTTGGTCTTGGCCTCGATGGCGATGGAGATGACGGGCTCCGGGAACTCGATGCGCTCGAGCAGGACCGGGTTCTGCGGGTCGCAGAGCGTGTCGCCAGTGCGCGTGGTCTTCAGACCCACGATGGCAGCGATGTCGCCTGCGTAGAGCGCCTCGATATCCTGGCGCTTGTTGGCGTGCATCTGGAGGATGCGGCCCACGCGCTCCTTCTTGTCGCTGGCGACGTTCAGGAGCTGCTTCCCAGAGGCCACCGTGCCGGAATAGACACGCACGAAGGTCAGCGTGCCGACATGCTTGTCGGTCATGATCTTGAACGCGAGCGCGGAGAAGGGCTCGTCGTCGCTGGCCTCACGCGTGACGGGCTTCCCGGTCTTCACGTGCTCGGCTTCCATCGGCGGAACGTCGAGGGGCGACGGCAGGTAGTCGATGATCGCGTCGAGCAGCGGCTGGACGCCCTTGTTCTTGAACGCGGAGCCGCACAGGACGGGGACGATCTTCAGCTGGAGGGTCGCTTCGCGCAGGGCCTTGCGGATGGCCGCGGGCTCGATGGTTTCACCCTCGAGGTATCGGACGGCCAGCTCGTCGTCACAGTCGGCGGCGACTTCGAGAACACGGTCACGCGCCGCCTTCACGACGGTGGCCAGATCCTCGGGGACCGGCTTCTCCTGGAACTCGGCGCCCATGGAGTCGCCGTCCCAGCAGATCGCCTTCTGTTCGATGACATCCACGACACCGCGGAACTGGTCCTCGCTGCCGATGGGAATCTGGAGTGCGACGGGCGTGGCACCGAGCCGATCGCGGATCATCTCGATCACGCGGCCGAAGTCGGCGCCCACGCGATCCATCTTGTTGACGAACGCGATGCGCGGCACGCGGTAGCGATCGGCCTGGCGCCAGACCGTCTCGGACTGCGGCTCCACGCCGCCGACACCGCAGAAGACCGCCACAGCGCCGTCGAGCACCCGCAGCGAGCGCTCCACCTCGATGGTGAAGTCCACGTGGCCGGGCGTGTCGATGATGTTGATGCGGTGGTCGTTCCAGGAGCAGGTGGTGGCGGCGGAGGTGATGGTGATACCACGCTCCTGCTCCTGCTCCATCCAGTCCATGGTCGCCGCGCCGTCGTGAACTTCCCCGATCTTGTAATTGACGCCCGTGTAGAACAAGACCCGCTCTGTGGTCGTGGTCTTCCCGGCATCAATGTGGGCCATGATGCCGATGTTCCGGGTTGTTTCGAGCGGGGACGTACGCGGCATGTCTTACTCGCGAGCCAGGGGGACTTCCCCAGGGCCCAGGCGACTCCTCTTACCAGCGGTAGTGGGCGAACGCCTTGTTGGCGTCGGCCATCCGATGGGTGTCTTCTCGCTTCTTCACGCTCTCGCCGCGCTCGTTGGCGGCGTCGATGATCTCGTTCGCAAGCTTCTCGGCGAAGCTCTTGCCGTCGCGCCCGCGCGCGTAGTCCTTCATCCAGCGCATGGCCAGGGACGTCGCACGTTCGGGCCGAACCTCGATCGGCACCTGGTAGGTGGCGCCACCGACCCGCCGCGACTTCACTTCGATGCGGGGCCGGATGTTGTCCATGGCGCGCTTGAACATCTGCAACGGATCGTTCCGCGTCTTGCTTTCGATCATCTCGAACGCGCCGTAGATCGACCGCTCCGCAGTGCTCTTCTTCCCGTCACGCATCACGACACAGATGAAACGGCCGAGCAGCCTGTCCCCGTAGCGGGGGTCGGGCTGCATGTCGCGCTTCGGGACTTCTCGTCGTCGAGGCATCGAACTCCACCTTCTGGGCGGCCGGGCCGCCATTCCTAGCGCCCCTGGGAGGGGCTTCCTGAATGCACCGACGGCCCGCGAGCGCCTTCTGCGCTGGCTGGCCGTGAATTCGAACCGACTACTTCGGGCGCTTGGCCCCGTACTTCGAGCGACTCTGATGGCGGTCGGCCACGCCGGTCGCGTCGAGGGCACCGCGAACGATGTGGTAGCGAACGCCCGGCAGGTCCTTCACGCGGCCGCCGCGCACGAGCACCACGGAGTGCTCCTGCAGGTTGTGACCGACGCCCGGGATATACGCGTTCACCTCGCGACCGTTGGTGAGGCGCACACGCGCGACCTTGCGAAGGGCCGAGTTCGGCTTCTTCGGAGTCGCCGTGTAGACGCGCAGACAGACGGCGCGCTTCTGCGGCGACTTCATCAGGTCGGGCGCCGTCGATCGGCTCGGCTTGCGCTTGCGGCCCTTGCGAACCAGTTGCTGAAACGTGGGCATTCGATCCCCGCTCCGTGACTCGTAGCCACCGCGTCGGCGCGGTGAGCGTTGGTGGCACGAATCGCCTTGGCGATGGGTGCCGGTGGATGGAAAAGAACCCGGACGACGCCGAGCCCTGGAGACAGCAAGCCCCCGGCCGCATCCCCCTGACCCTCGAAGAGACCGGAGTGCCTTACTCAGGCGACTCTCTCCGAATGGCCAGGGCGCGGTCGAGGTTTCGAGGCGCACTGAATCCAAAAACCGCCGCATTCTACCGAGCTTAGGGGTCGTGTCAACCGGTTGGCGGAAGGGCCGACGCCGGCATCCCCGAGGGGACGCCGGCGTCATTGTCGATCTCGAGACCCGCTGGACACTTCGAGCGCCCAGGGCCGCGACGGGGCGGTTTCACCCCTCTCAAATCGGCCGATTCAGCTCTCGGACCCCGCCGGCGGGGCGGCCGTCACGGCCACCTCGCCGAGAGCCGGGTCCGCCGTGGGGTCGCCCGTCCGCAGCAGAGCGTCGCCGGCCAGATCGTCTTCCTCGGGGCCAACCAGCAGCTCGTCCGGGGCCTCGATCTGGATGCCCATGTCGCGATACTTGGCCGTCCCCGTCCCTGCCGGGATCAGGCGACCCATGATCACGTTCTCCTTCAGGCCGAAGAGCCGGTCGGTCTTGCCCCAGATGGCCGCCTCGGTGAGCACCTTGGTGGTCTCCTGGAAGGAGGCCGCCGAGATGAACGACTCGGTCGAGAGCGACGCCTTGGTGATGCCGAGCAGGATGCCCTCCCGCTGGGGCGTCTGCTTGCCCTGGGCCAGGAGCTCGGCGTGGACCTCTTCGAACTGGGCCCGCTCCACCGACTCGCCGACCAGGAACTCGCTGTCGCCCGGGTCGACCACGCGAACCCGTCGCAGCATCTGGCGCACGATCGTCTCGATGTGCTTGTCGTTGATCCGCACGCCCTGCAGGCGGTAGACCTCCTGCACCTCGTCCACCAGGTACTTGGCCAGCTCCTTCTCGCCCTTGATCTTGAGGATGTCGTGCGGGTTGGAGGAGCCGTCCATCAGGGCCTCACCGGGCCGCACCCGGTCGCCCTCGTGCACGCTGATGTGCTTGCCCTTGGGGATCAGGTACTCCTGCGGCTCGCCGTTGTCCTCCTCGGGGGTCACGACGACGCGGCGCTTGCCGCGGACGTCGGTGCCGAACGACACGAGGCCGTTGATCTCGGTGACCACGGCGTGCTCCTTCGGCTTGCGTGCCTCGAAGAGCTCGGCCACCCGCGGCAGGCCGCCGGTGATGTCCTTCGTCTTCGTGGCTTCCCGAGGGATACGAGCCAGCACGTCGCCGGCGGAGACGTCATCGCCAGGGCTCGTCGCCAGGAAGGCACCCACGGGCAGCAGCGACGTGCGCTCGCCCGAGTCGCCCTCGACGACGAGGCGCGGACGCATGTCCGGGTCCTTCGACTCGATGATCACGCGCGACGACAGCCCGGTGAACTCGTCCACCTGCTCCTGGTACGTCGACCCTTCGGTCAGATCGGCGTACTTCACCTTGCCGGCGAGCTCCGAGAGGATCGGGTTCGCGTGGGGGTCCCACTCGCACAGCTTCTCGCCGGCGACGACCTTCTGGCCTTCCTTGACGAGGATGTGCGCGCCCAGGACCACCGGATGGCGTTCCTTCTCGCGGCCTGAAGCGTCGAAGATCTCGATCTCGCCGTTTCGGGTCATGGCGATGTCCCGCTTCTCGCGGTCGATGACGGTCCGGACGTTGGTCAGCTTGACCACGCCTTCACTGGCCGCTTCGGCGCTCGACTGCTCGGCGCGCCGTGTCGCGGTGCCGCCGATGTGGAAGGTCCGCATCGTGAGCTGCGTTCCGGGCTCGCCGATCGACTGGGCCGCGATCACGCCGACCGCCTCGCCGAGGTTCACCAGGGTGCCGCGGGCCAGGTCGCGCCCGTAGCAGAGAACGCAGGTGCCGCGCTTCGTCTCGCACGTCAGCACCGAACGGATCATCACCTTCTCGACGCCCGCGTTCTCGATGATGTGGACCTTGTCCTCGTCGATCTCACTGCCTGCGACGACCAGCACCTCGTCGGTGTTGACCGGGTCGTAGACGGTCTGGAGCGCCGTGCGGCCGAGGATCCGCTCGCCGAGCGGCTCCACGATCTCGCCACCCTCGATGAGCGGCGTCGCGGCGATGCCGTCCTCGGTCTCGCAATCGCGCTCGCGCACGATCATGTCCTGGGCGACGTCCACGAGGCGCCGCGTCAGGTAACCCGAGTTGGCCGTCTTGAGCGCCGTGTCGGCGAGGCCCTTGCGCGCGCCGTGGGTCGAGATGAAGTACTGCAAGACCGAGAGGCCTTCGCGGAAGTTCGACGTGATCGGCGTCTCGATGATCTCGCCCGAGGGCTTGGCCATCAGGCCCCGCATCCCGGCCAGCTGCCGGATCTGCTGGGCCGAACCCCGCGCTCCCGAGTCGGCCATCATGAAGATGGAGTTGAAGCTCGGGACGCTGACTTCCTCGCCTTCGTCGTTGATCACCGTCTCGGTACCGAGCCGCTCGAGCACCTGGCTGGTGATCGTCTCGGTGGTCTGGGCCCAGATGTCGATGACCTTGTTGTACCGCTCGCCGTCGGTGATCAGGCCTTCCTGATACTGCCCGTCGATCTCGCTGACCTCGTGATTCGCCCGTTCGATCAACGCCTGCTTGTCACTCGGGACGTGCATGTCATCGACGCAGACCGAAACACCCGCGCGCGTCGCGTGCGTGAAGCCGAGGGTCCGAAGCTTGTCGGCCAGCAGCACCGTCGCCTTGTTCCCGAGACGTCGATACGCCTGGTCGATGAGCTCGCCGAGCGCCTTCTTGTCCATCACCTGGTTGATGAACTCGAAGGGGATCTCCGGGGGCACGATCTCGCGGAGCAAGACGCGGCCCGCCGTGGTCTCCTCCATTTTGCCGTCCAGGCGGACCTGGATCGCCGCGTGGAGGGAGAGCTCACCGGAATCCTCCGCGATGCGGACCTCGGACGGGTTGGAGAAGCGCCGGCCCTCCCCCCGTGAACCCTGCCGCTGCTGCGTCATGTAGTAACAGCCGAGCACGATGTCCTGGGTGGGCCCGATGATGGGCCGCCCCGTCGCGGGCGAGAGGATGTTGTTCGTGCTCATCATGAGCACGCGCGCCTCCATCTGCCGTCGATCAGCACGGGCTCGAACGCCTGCATGCCGAGGCGGTGCAGCGTGGGGGCCCGGTTGAGCATCACGGGATGCTCCTGGATGACCTCGGACAGGATGTCCCAGACCTCCGGGCGCTCCTTCTCCACCATCTTCTTGGCGGCCTTGATGGTGGTGACGAAACCGCGGGCCTCGAGCTTGGCATAGATGAACGGCTTGAAGAGTTCGAGCGCCATGCGCGACGGGAGCCCGCACTGGTGCAGGCGGAGTTCCGGGCCGACGACGATCACCGAGCGGCCGGAGTAGTCGACGCGCTTCCCGAGCAGGTTCTGGCGGAAGCGGCCGGACTTGCCCTTCAGCATGTCCGAGAGCGACTTCAGCGGGCGCTTGCTCGGGCCCGTGATCACCTTGCCGCGGCGGCCGTTGTCGAAGAGCGCATCGACGGCCTCCTGCAGCATCCGCTTCTCGTTGCGGATGATGACCTCGGGCGCGTTCAGCTCCTGGAGCCGCTTCAGCCGGTTGTTCCGGTTGATGACGCGCCGGTAGAGGTCGTTCAGGTCGGAGGTCGCGAAGCGGCCACCGTCGAGCGGCACGAGCGGGCGGAGATCCGGCGGGATCACCGGCACGACCTCGAGGATCATGTACTCGGGCGAGTTGCCCGACTCGCGAAAGGCCTCGAGCACCTTCAGCCGCTTGCTGACCTTCTTGCGCTTCGCTTCGCTGGTCGCGTCCTTCATCTCGATGCGGAGGCGCTTGCACTCGCTCTCCACTTCGATCTCGCCAAGCATCAGGCGGATCGC